>NZ_JAQYWW010000370.1:0-30951 GCF_036322525.1 Streptomyces sp. BE20
CCTCCCCGGCACCGCCTTCCTCGACCTCGCCCTCCAAGCAGCCCACCACACCGACACCCCCCACCTCGAAGAACTCACCCTCCACACCCCCCTCACCCTCCCCGACCCCACCCCCCACCACCTCCAGATCCGCACCACCACGCCCGACACCACCCACCACCGCACCCTCACCATCTCCTCCCGCCCCGAACACACCACCACCTGGACCCTCCACGCCACCGGCACCCTCACCACCCCACCACCGGCGAGCGCTCCGGAGGAGGACCTGGCGGCGTGGCCGCCGCCCGGCGCGGAGCCCGTCCCGGTGGAGGGCCTGTACGAGCGCTTCGAGTCGTTCGGCTACGGCTACGGCCCCGCCTTCCGGGGCCTGACCGCCGCCTGGCGACGCGGGGACGAGGTCTGGACCGAGGTGCGGCTGCCCCAGGACCAGCACGGCCAGGCGGCCGCGTTCGGCCTGCACCCGGCCCTGCTGGACGCCGCGCTGCACGGCCTGTGGCTGGTGCCGAAGGACGGCGCCGACCAGCAGGAGGAGCCGGGCACGGCACGGCTGCCGTTCGCCTGGACCGGCGTGCGGCTGTACGCGGCGGGCGCCACCGTGCTGCGGGTGAAGCTCTCCTACGACGCGACCGGCTCGGTGGCGATCACGGTGGCGGACCCGACCGGCCGCCCGGTGGCCTCGGTCGAGTCGCTGGTGATCCGCCCGGTCGAGCTGGCCGCGCTGCGCGCCGCGCGACCGGCCGGCGACTCGCTCTTCCAACTGGACTGGCAGCAGGTCGCCCTGGAGCCGGCCGCCGCGCCGGCCGCGGACTGGGCGGCGGCCGAGCTGGGCGCGGCGCTGCCGCCGGCCGCCGCGGCGCCCGCGGGTGTCCTGGTGCACTGCGCGCCGGCGGGGCAGGACCCGGCGGGCGTCCGCGCCGCGCTGGCCGACACCCTGCGGCTGCTCCAGACCTGGCTGGCGGACGAGGACCGCGCCGAGTCGACCCTGGTCCTGGCCACCCGGGCGGCCGTCGCGGTCGACGAGGCCGAGGGCGTCGCCGACCTCGCGGCGGCGGCGGTGCGCGGCCTGGTCCGCTCGGCACAGTCCGAGCACCCGGACCGGTTCGTGCTGGTGGACACCGACGACCCGGCCGCGCTGCCCGCCCTGCTGCCCGCGCTCGCCGCCGGTCACGAGCCCCAACTGGCCCTGCGTCGGGGCGCGGTGCTGGCCGCCCGGCTGACCCGCGTACCGGCGGCCGCACCTGCGGCCTTCACGCCCGCCGAGGGCGGCACCGTCCTGGTGACCGGCGCGGGCGGGGTGCTCGGTTCGCTGGTCGCCCGGCACCTGGTGACCGCGCACGGTGTGCGGCACCTGCTGCTGGCGAGCCGGCGGGGCACGGACGACCCGGCGACGGTGGCGCTGGCGACCGAACTGGCCGGACTCGGCGCGCGGGCCTCGGTGGCGGCCTGCGACCTCGGCGAGCGCGCCGCGGTGGCCGAGCTGCTCGCGGGCGTCTCGCCCGAGCACCCGCTGACCGCCGTGGTGCACTCGGCCGGCGTGCTGGACGACGGCGTCGTCGAGTCGCTGACCCCGGAGCGGATCGACCCGGTGCTGCGGCCGAAGGTCGACGCGGCGCTCCACCTGCACGAGCTCACCCGCGGGCTGGACCTGTCCGCGTTCGTCCTCTTCTCCTCCGCCTCCGGCACGGTCGGCAGCGCCGGCCAGGGCAGCTACGCGGCGGCCAACGCCTTCCTGGACGCCCTGGCTCAGCAGCGCCGGGCCGCCGGACTGGCCGGGCAGTCGCTCGCCTGGGGCCTGTGGGAGCCCCGCAGCGCCCTGACCGGCCGGCTGGACGAGACGGACCTGCGCCGGCTCGACCGGGGCGGGGTGGCGGCGATCTCCGCCGAGGAGGGCCTGGCGCTGTTCGACACCGCGCTCGGCTCGGCCCGGGCGCTGCTGCTGCCGGTCAAGCTGGACCTCGGGAAGCTGCGGGCGCAGACCGGCGCGGCCGGTGTCCCCGCGCTGTTCCGGGCGCTGGTGCGCGCACTGCCCCGGCGGATCGCCGCCGGGGACGACGCGGCCGAGGCCGGTTCGCTCCGGCGCCGGCTGGCCGTGATGGGCGCCGACGAGCGCCTGACCGCCCTCGTCGAGCTGGTCCGGGCCCGGGTCGCCGAGGTGCTGGGCCACGACGGCCCGCAGGCGGTCGACCCGGACCGGGCGTTCAAGGAGGTCGGCTTCGACTCGCTGATGGCGGTGGAGCTGCGCAACCGGCTGAACGCGGCCAGCGGCCTGCGGCTGCCCGCCACGCTGGTGTTCGACTATCCGAGCCCGGCTGCGGTGGCCGACCACCTGGCCGAGCGGCTGCTGCCCGCCGTCCCGGCGCCGTCCGGGGCCGGTGCTCCGGCCGGCGGGGAGGCCGACGTCCGCCGGCTGCTGGCCGCCGTCCCGCTGGAGCGGCTGCGCTCGGCCGGGCTGCTGGACAACCTGCTGGCGCTCGCCGAGCCGGCGTCCGCCGAGCCCGGCCCGGACGCCGACCCGGCCGACGGGGATCCGGCCGACGGGGATCCCGGACAGCAGGAGGCGATCCGCGCCATGGACGTCGCGGACCTGGTCCGCCTCGCGATGGACGGCGACCGTGCCTGACAGCCCCCCGGCGGCGATCCCGCCGGCACCCGTACCACCGGCACCCGTACCTCCGGCCGACCCGCGGCCGACGTCCGAGAGGGAGCAGAAGACCATGCAGACCGACGAGGTGGTCGAGGCCCTGCGCGCCTCCCTGCTCGCCAACGAACGGCTGCGCGAGGAGAACCGGCGGCTGACCGACCGGGCCGGCGAGCCGATCGCGATCGTCGCGATGGCCTGCCGCTACCCCGGCGGGGTGCGTGGGCCGGAGGACCTGTGGGAACTGCTGCTCGCCGAGCGCGACGCGGTCTCCGGCTTCCCCACCGACCGCGGCTGGGACATCGAGGGGCTCTTCGACGCCGACCCCGACACCCCCGGCACCTTCTACACCCGCGAGGGGGGCTTCCTGCACGACGCGACCGCGTTCGACCCCGGCTTCTTCGGGATCAGCCCGCGCGAGGCGCTGGCCATGGACCCGCAGCAGCGCCTGCTCCTGGAGACCTCCTGGGAGGCGGTCGAGCGGGCCGGCATCGACCCGCACACCCTGCGCGGCAGCGCCACCGGCGTCTACGCGGGGGTGATGTACAACGAGTACGCGGCCCGGCTGCGCAGCGTCCCGGCCGAGCTGGAGGGCTTCCTGGGCACCGGCAGCGTGCCGAGCATCGCCTCCGGCCGGATCGCGTACACGCTGGGCCTGGAGGGCCCGGCGGTGACCCTGGACACCGCCTGCTCGTCCTCGCTGGTGGCGATCCACCTGGCCTGCCAGGCGCTGCGGGCCGGTGAGATCGGCCTGGCGCTGGCGGGCGGCGTGACCGTGATGTCCACGCCGGGCCTGTACGTCGGCTTCAGCCGCCAGCGGGGCCTGGCCCCGGACGGCCGGTGCAAGCCCTTCGCGGACGCGGCGGACGGTGCCGGCTTCGGCGAGGGCGTGGGGCTGGTGCTGTTGGAGCGGCTCTCCGACGCCCGGCGGCTCGGCCATCCGGTGCTGGCCGTGGTGCGCGGCTCGGCGGTCAACCAGGACGGTGCCAGCAACGGCATCGCCGCGCCCAACGGCCCCTCCCAGCAGCGGGTGATCCGGGCGGCGCTGGCGGACGCGGGCCTGACGGCGGCCGAGGTGGACGCGGTCGAGGCGCACGGCACCGGCACCCGGCTCGGCGACCCGATCGAGGCCCAGGCGCTGCTCGCCACCTACGGGCAGGACCGCCCGGCGGACCGGCCGCTGCTGCTGGGCTCGCTGAAGTCCAACATCAGCCACACCCAGGCCGCGGCGGGCGTCGGCGGGGTGATCAAGACGGTGCTGGCGATGACCCACGGCCGACTGCCGCGCAGCCTGCACCTGGACCGCCCCTCGGCCCAGGTGGAGTGGAGCGACGGCGCGGTCGAGCTGCTGGCCGAGGCACGGGACTGGCCCCGGACCGGCCGGCCGCGCCGCGCGGGGGTCTCCTCCTTCGGGGCGAGCGGCACCAACGCGCATGTGATCCTGGAGGCCGCGCCGCCGGAGCCCGCCACCGGACCGGTCGCGCCGTCCGGGCGGCCGGCGGGCTGGCCGCTGTCGGCGCGGACCCCGGAGGCGCTGCGGGCCCAGGCGGCCCGGCTGTTCGAGCACCTGTCCGCCGCGCCGCCGGTCGACCCGCACGCGGTCGGGCGGGCGCTGGCGCTCGGGCGCAGCCGGTTCGCCGAGCGGGCGGTGCTGGTCGGCGAGGGGAGCGAGGACCTCCTCGGCGCGCTGGCGGCGCTGGCCGAGGACCGGGCCGACCCCCGGGTGGTCCGCGGCAGCGCGTCGCAGGGGGCGTCCAGGCCGGTCTTCGTCTTCCCGGGCCTGGGCAGTCAGTGGCCGGGGATGGCGGCCGAGCTGCTCGACAGTTCGCCGGTGTTCGCCGAGCGGATGGCCGACTGCGAGAAGGCGCTGAGCGCGTACGTGGACTTCTCGCCGAGCGAACTGCTGCGCGCCGGCGACCCGTTGGACCGGGTGGAGGTCGCGCAGCCGGTGCTGTTCTCGGTGCTGGTCTCGCTGGCCGCGCTCTGGCTGGCGCACGGGGTGCGCCCGGCCGCGGTGGTCGGGCACAGCCAGGGCGAGGTGGCGGCGGCCTGTGTGGCGGGCCTGCTGTCGCTGGAGGACGCGGCCAGGGTGGTCGCGCTGCGCAGCCGGGCCCTGGCCGGTGTCAGCGGCGGCAGCGCGATGGCCACCGTGCTGCTGGCGCCGCAGGAGCTGGCCGGGCGGCTGGCCACCCGGCCGACGGTGGAGGTCGCGGCGGTCAACGGCCCCCGGGTGGTGGTGGTCGCCGGGGACGGCGAGCAGGTGGCCGCCCTGCTGGCGGAGCTGGCCGAGGACGGCGTGCCGTGCTGGCGGCTGCCCGCGGAGTACGCGGCGCACTCGGCGGCCGTGGACGGCCTGCGCGAGGGTCTGCACTCGGCGCTGGCCGGGATCACCCCGCTGGCGGGCGGTGTGCCGATGATCTCCACCGTGGAGGTGGGCCGGGTCGCCGCGCACGCGCTGACGCCCGACTACTGGTTCCGCAACCTGCGCGGGACCGTGCACTTCCACCGGGCCGTCCGGCAGTTGCTGGCCGAGGGGCACCGGAGCTTCCTGGAGATCAGCCCGCACCCGACCCTCACCTTCGGCATCGAGGCCACCGCCGCGGAGGCCGAGGCCGAGGCTGGCGCCGGTGTCGGTGTCGGTGTCGGTGTCGGTGTCGGTGTCGGTGTCGGGCAGACCGTGGTGCTCGGCACGCTGCACCGCGAGGACGGCGGGCAGCGACGACTGCTGCACGCCCTCGGCGAGGCGCACGTCCGGGGGCTCCCGGTGGACTGGCGGCCGGTGGTCGCCGACGCCCCCGCCGGCCCGCACGCACTGCCCACCTACCCGTTCCAGCGGCAGCGGTACTGGCTGGACGCGCCGGCGGCCGACGGCGACCCGGTCTCGGCCGGGCAGAGCCCGCTCGGGCACCCGCTGCTGACCTCCCTGGTCGAACTGCCGCACAGCGGAGGGCTGGTCTGCACCGGCCGGCTCTCCCTGGCCACCCACCCCTGGCTGGCCGACCACGCGGTCGCGGGGACCGTCCTGCTGCCCGGTGTCGCCCACCTCGAACTGGCGGCCACGGTCGGCGCCCGGCTGGGCAGCCCGCGCGTGCTGGAGCTGACGCTCGCCGCGCCGCTGGTCCTCGGGCCCGACGCCGCGGTCCAGCTGCGGCTGACCGTCGGAGACGCGGACGGACAGGGCGAGCGCGCCGTCGAGCTGCACTCCCGCGAGGAGGGCGGCGAGCCGGACGAGCCGTGGTCCCTGCACGCGAGCGGTCTGCTCGGCCCGGCCGACGGCGACCGCGACGGCGACGGCGACCGCCCGGCGGAACCGTCCGGCGCCGCGCGCGAGAGCTGGCCGCCGGCCGGCGCGGTGCCGGTCGACCCGGCCGACTGCTACGCGGGCTTCCGGGCCCGCGGGATCGACTACGGGCCGGCGTTCCGGGGCCTGCGGGCGGTCTGGCGGCGCGGCGACGAGGTGTTCGCCGAGGTCGCGCTGCCCGAACAGGTCGCCCCGGAGACGGGCTTCACCCTCCACCCGGCGCTGCTGGACGCCGCCCTGCAGAGCGTCGGCGTGCGCCCCCGGGGCACCGCCGGGGGCGACTCCGGCCCCGGGAACGGGAACGCGACGGCCGGTGTCCCGCTGCCGTTCAGCTGGCAGCGGGTCACCCTCCGCCCCAGCGAGGACCAGGTGCTCCGGGTGCGGATGCGCCCGGACGGCACGGACGGCACGAACAGCGTCGGCCTGCGGATCACCGACCGCCACGACCGGCCGGTGGCCGAAGTCGGCTCGCTGGTCATGCGCGCCGCCGCCCTCGGCCCGCTGCGCCCGTCCGCCCGGTCGATGTTCCGGCTCGACTGGACCAGGCTGCCCGCCCCGGCCGCCGCCGCGCCGGGCTGGGCCGCGCTGCGACCGGACGGGGACCTGCTGCCGCCCGGCGCCCCGTCCGGCGACGCGCCCCGGCTGCTGCTGCTCCCCTGCCCCGCGCCGGACGCAGCCGCCGACCCCGCCGCCCATGCCCTCGACGCGACGGCGGCCGTACTCGCCGCCCTCCAGGAGCACCTGGCCGCCCCGAAGGCCGACGCGCCGGTGGTCGTGGTGACCCGCGGCGCGGTGGACCTCGGCGACGAGCCGGTGGACGTGGCCGGCGCGGCGGTCTGGGGGCTGCTGCGCGCCGCCCAGCTGGAGCACCCGGGCTGGTTCGTCCTGCTGGACACCGACGGTCCGGAGGGCACCGCCCTGGCACTCCCGGCGCTCGTCCTGCCCGACGGCGAGCCGCAACTCGCCGTCCGCGACGGCGTGCTGTACGCGGCCCGGCTCGCCAGGCCCGCCGAACCCGCGAGCGAACCCGCGAGCACGGAGAACACGGGCGCGGAGCCCAGGAGCACCGAATCCACGAGCACCGAACCGGAGGAGTCCGCGCCCACCGCAGCGGTCGCACCCGCCGTCGCGTTCGACCCGGACGGCACCGTGCTGATCACCGGCGCCGGCGGCACCCTGGCCGGTCTGCTGGCCCGCCACCTGACCGCCGAACACGGCGTGCGGCACCTCCTGCTGCTCGGCCGACGCGGTCCGGACGGCCCCGGCGCCGCCGAACTGACCGCCGAGCTCACCGCGGCGGGGGCGCAGGTCACCCTCACCGCCTGCGACGTGACGGACCGCCGGGACCTCGCGCGGGCCCTGGCCGCGATCCCCACGGCGCACCCGCTGCGCGCCGTGGTCCACACCGCCGCCGTCCTGGACGACGGCGTGCTGGAGTCACTGACCGCCGAACGGCTGGCCACCGTGCTGGCCCCGAAGCTGGGCGGTGCCTGGCTGCTGCACGAGCTGACCGCCGAGGCCGACCTGACCGCCTTCGTGGCCTTCAGCTCCGCCGCCGGCGTCTTCGGCAGCCCGGGCCAGGCGTCCTACGCCGCGGCCAACGCGGGCCTGGACGCCCTGATGGCGCTGCGCCGTCGCGAGCACCGGCCGGCGCTGTCGCTGGCCTGGGGCCTGTGGGAGCAGCGCAGCGCCCTGACCGGCCCGCTGGCCGAGGCCGATCTGCGCAGGATCACCCGCAGCGGCGCTTCGGCGCTGTCCAGTGCCGAGGGGCTGGCGCTGTTCGACGCCGCGCTCGGGACGGACGCCACCACCCTGGTGCCGATCCGCCTCGACCTCACCGCGCCGGCCGACGCCCCCGTCCCCCATCTGCTGCGCGCGCTGGTGCGCCGGGCGCCCCGTGCCCCGGGCCGTCACCCCGGCGGGACCGCGCGGGGCGCCGCCGACGCGGGAGCGGAGCTGCGGCTGCGACTGGCCGGCGCCGACGCGGCGGACCGGGCCGCGCTGCTGGCGAAGCTGGTGCGCCGGCAGGCCGCCGAGGTGCTGGGCCACGCCGACGCGGAGGGCGTGGTGATGGACACCGCCTTCCTGGCGCAGGGCTTCGACTCGCTCACCGCGGTCGAGCTGCGCAACCGGCTGGCCGGCGCGACCGGCCTGCCGCTGCGGCCCACCCTGGTCTTCGACACCGGCACCCCGACCCGGCTGGCCGACCGGCTGCTCACCGACCTGGCCTCGGCGCTCGCGCCGTCCGACCCCGCCACCGGCCCCGCCGCCGACCGGGCCGGGCACCCGAGCGGCCCAGCGGTCGCGAGCGGCGCCGAACCGGTCGGCACGCTGTTCCGACAGGCCTGCGAGCTGGGCCGGATCGACACCGGCATCCGGCTCCTCGGGCTGGCGTCCGCGCTGCGCCCGTCCTGCGCCACCGGCCCGGAGCTCCTGGCGGCGGCCGACCGGCCGGTGCTGCTCGACCTGGTCGAGCCGCCGCGGGAGGACACCGCGCGGGCACAGCTGGTCTGCTTCGGTTCGATCGTGGCGCTCGGCGGCGCCCACCAGTACGCCCGCTTCGGCACGCACTTCCGCGGCCACCACGGCGTCAGCGCGCTGGACGCGCCGGGCTTCACCCCGGGGGAGCCGCTGCCGGAGGAGTTCTCCGCCCTGATCGACTTCCAGGCCCGGACCGTGCGCGAGGGCGCGGGGGGCCGGCCGCTGGTCCTGGTCGGCTCCTCCTCCGGCGGCACCCTGGCGCACGCGGCGGCGGTCCGGCTGGAACAGCTCGGCACCCCGGCGGCGGCCGTGGTGCTGCTGGACACCTACCTTTCCGGCGACCGGGCGATGACCCAGTTCAACGACGTCCTGATCAGCGGCATGTTCGCACGCGAGGACCGGGCCGCGCCGCTGGACGACACCCGGCTGACCGCGATGGGCCGCTACTTCCAGCTCCTGGAGGGCTGGCGGCCGCCGGCGATCGACGCGCCGGTCCTGCTGGTGCGGGCCTCCAGCCCGCTGGCCGAGCCGGCCCCCGGCAGCACCGTCGACTGGCGATCCTCCTGGCCCGGCGCGCACACCGTCGCCGACGTCCCGGGGGACCACTGGTCGCTGATGGAGGAACACGTGGAGACCACCGCGAACACCGTGCGGGAGTGGCTGAGCGCCGTCCTGCGCGGGACCGGGCACGACGATGGGGAGGACTCATGAACGACACCGCACCGCCGCCGCCGGCCGGGCTGGTGATCCTGGGGGCCGGTGTGATGGGCACCGGCATCAGCACCCTGGCACTGGGCCACGGCGTCCCCGTGACGCTGGTCGACACCGATCCGCGGCAGTTGGTCCGCGCCGAGGAGGGCATCGCCCGGGGCCTGCGGCTGGCCGAACTGATGGGCCGGCTGCCGTCCGGTGTCGAGGCCGGCGAGCTGCGCACGACCGACTCGCTCCCGGCGCTGGCCGGGGCGCGGGCGGTGATCGAGGCCGTCACGGAGAACGCCGGGCTGAAGGCCGTGCTGCTCAAGGAGGTGTCCGCGGCCGTGCTCCCCGGCACGCCTCTGATCTCGAACACCTCGTCGATCCCGATCGACGAGCTGGCCGACGCCGTCGCCCGCCCGGCCGAGCTGCTCGGCACCCACTTCATGAACCCGCCCAGCCTGATCCGGACGGTCGAGGTGGTGCGCGGCCCCCGCACCGGGGAGGCCGTGATGGCCGCGGTCCGCGAGCTGCTGGGCGAACTCGGCCGGCAGAGCGTGGTGGTGAACGACTCCCCGGGCTTCGTCACCAGCCGGGTCCTGCACCCGATGATCAACACCGCGGCCCGGGTGGTGCAGGCGGGCACCGCGAGCGTGGAGGCGGTCGACGAGCTGATGCAGGGCTGCCTGGGCCACCCCACCGGACCGCTGCGCACGGCGGACCTGATCGGCATCGACAACCTGGTCGACTCGCTCCAGGTGCTCTGGGAGCGCACCGGGGACGACAGTTGCCGGCCCTGCGACCTGCTCTTGGAGAAGGTCCGCGAGGGAAAGCTCGGCCGCAAGAGCGGCTCGGGCTTCTACACCTACGAGAAGGAGAACTGATGAGCACCGTCGGCAGCGAGCGGACCGTCGAGGACACCGAGGCCGTCCAGCAGGAGATCCTGAACTTCCTGGAGAGCCGCACCCGCACCGCATGGGAGCCCGACACCGACCTCTTCAAGGACGGCGGTCAGTCCTCGCTCTTCGCGATGGAGCTGGTGGTGCACCTGGAGAAGTCGTTCGACGTCAGCATCCGCGGCGCCGACCTGCGGCTGGACAACTTCCGCACGGTCACGGTGATGACCGCCCTGGTCACCCGTCTGCGGCAGGCCGCCGGGAGCCAGGATGGCTGACGACCTCGCCCGGGCGCTGGCCCGGATCGAATCGGCGGTCGGCGACCGGGCCGAGGGCTGGGACCTGGCCGGGCTGATCCCGCAGCCGCTGCTGCGGGAACTCGGCGCGGAGGGACTGCTCTGCGCCCAACTGCCCCAGCGCTTCGGCGGACTCGGCATGAGCAGCCTGCAGAACGGCGAACTGACCGCCGGCACCGGCGCGTTGTGCAGCTCACTGCGCAGCGTGCAGACCTCCCAGGGGATGGCCGGCTGGACCATCGCGCGGTTCGGGCTGCCGGACCAGGAGCGCGCCTGGCTGCCCGGGCTGACCTCCGGGCAGCTGGCGGCGGTCGCGTTCAGCGAGCCCGGCGCGGGCAGCGACCTGTCCGCGATGTCCACCACCGTCCGGGCGGACGGCGACCGTCTCGTGCTGGACGGACGGAAGAAGTGGATCACCGCCGCCCGCTACGCCGACCTGCTGGTGGTCTTCGGCCGCTACGAGGACGGCGCGGCGGCCGTCGTGGTGCCCACCGACACCCCGGGGGTCCGGATCCGTCCGATCGCCGACCCGCTGGGCTGCCGGGCCGCCGGGCACTGCGACATCGAGCTGGACGGCGTCCGGGTGCCGGCCGGGAACCTGCTGGGCGGCGCGGCCCTGCCGCTGCCGCTGCTGGTGACCACCGCGCTCTCCTACGGGCGGATGTCGGTGGCCTGGGGCTGCGTCGGCATCCTGCGGGCCTGCCTTCGGGCCGCCGCCGGGCACGCCGCCCGGCGGGAGCAGTTCGGCCGCCCGATCGGGGAGCACCAGCTGGTGGCGGGCCACCTGGCGGACCTGCTGGTGGCCGAGCGGACCGCCACCCGGATCTGCGAGCACGCCTCGCGCTGCTGGGACTCCGGCTCGGCCGAGCAGGTGGTCGCCACCGTCCTGGCCAAGCAGGTGAGCGCCGAACAGGCCGCCCGGGCCGCCGCGACGGCGGTGCAGGTGCTGGCCTCGGCCGGTGCGAGCGACGGCACGGTGGTGGCGCGCGCCTACCGGGACGCCAAGCTGATGGAGATCATCGAGGGAAGCAGCGAACTGTGCCGCCTGCTGCTGGCCGAACACGTGCTGGCCTCGTACGGGAGGGAGGAGCGGTGACCGGGGTGACAGAGGCGACCGGGGCGACCGTCAAGTGCCTGGTCTGGGACCTGGACGACACGCTCTGGCAGGGCACCCTGTCGGAGGGCGACGACGTGAGGGTGCCGGAGGAGCTCCGCAAGGTCGTCATCGAGCTGGACGCCCGCGGCATCCTGCAGTCGGTGGCCAGCAAGAACGACCACGAGCCGGCCTGGGCCCGGCTGGAACAGCTCGGCCTGGCCGAGTACTTCGTCCTGCCGCAGATCGGCTGGGGCACCAAGTCGGCGTCGGTGCGGGCGATCGCCGACCGGCTGAACTTCGCGCCGGGGACCGTCGCGTTCGTCGACGACCGGCCGGCCGAGCGGGCCGAGGTGGCCTTCCACCTGCCCGAGGTGCGCTGCTACCCGGCCGAGCGGGCCGCCGACCTGCTCGACCTGCCGGAGTTCACTCCCGCGCACCGCACCGCCGACTCCCGCCGGCGGCGCGAGATGTACCAGGCGGGCTTCCGGCGGGACGCCGAGCGGGCCGCCTCCACCGCACCCGACACGGAGTTCCTGCGCTCGCTGGAGCTGGTGATGCGGATCGACCGGGCCGGCGCCGAGGACATCGCCCGGCTGGAGGAACTGACGCTGCGGACCAGCCAGATGAACGCCACCGGCGTGCACTACTCGGACCGGCGGCTGCGCGAGCTGCGCTCCGATCCCGGGCACGAGGTGCTGGTGGCGAGCATGGCCGACCGCTTCGGGCCGCACGGCGCGGTCGGCGTGCTCCTGGTCGAGCGTCGGGCCGGGAGCTGGCACCTCAAGCTGCTGGCCACCTCCTGCCGGGTGGTCAGCTACGGAGCGGGGACGGCCATCCTCGACTGGCTGATCGACCAGGCGTCCCGGGCCGGGGTCCACCTGACCGCCGACTTCCGGGCCACCGACCGGAACCGGATGATGGAGATCGCCTACCGTTTCGCCGGCTTCGAGGAGTCGGAGTGCGGCTGCACGGCGGCGGCCGACCGGGACTCCGCGGCGGCGGACGTCCAGTTCCTGCACCTGGTGCCCGGCCCCCGGGCCGGTTCACCGACGGTGGAGCTGGTCGCCGCCGACCTGGCGGCCACCGGCTGACGGCGCGGCCCGCCGCGGGCGGCCCCCCGTGGTTCGGGGTGGCCGCCCGCAGGGCGCCGCCCGGGCCGTCGCGCTACGGGCGCTTGCGGACCAGCGTGATGCCGTCGGCCATCGCCAGCAGCGAGATCTCCACCCGTTCGTCGGTGTGCAGCGCCGTGTTCAGCTCCCTGACGCCCAGGGTGTCCGCGTCCCGGTGGGACGGGTCCGCCACCCGGCCGAAAAAGAGCGTGTTGTCCACCACCAGCAGCCCGCCCGGCCGCAGAAGGACGAGGGAATCCTCGTAGTAGCGGGGGTAGTTGACCTTGTCGGCGTCGATGAAGACGAGGTCGAAGGACTCCGGTCCACGCTCCGCCGTCAGCTTGGCCAGGGTCTCCACCGCGTCCCCGATCCGCAGCTCGATCCGGTCCGCGACCCCGGCGCGCTCCCAGTAACCGGCACCGATCGCGGGCCAGCGCTCGGTGATGTCACAGGTCACCAGCGTTCCGCCGGGTGGCAGGGCGCGGGCCATGCAGAGGGTACTGTAGCCGGTGAAGGTACCGATCTCCAGGACCGACCGCGCGCCGGTCAACCCGACGAGCAGGGCGAGTAGTTGTCCCTCCTCGGCCATCACCTGCATCGCCTCGCCGGCCGGCAGGCCGGACGTCTCGGCGCGCAGCTCGGCGAGCAGCGGATCGTCCCTCAGCGAGACCTGACGGATGTAGTCGAGCAGCTCGTCGGTGGCTGCCACCTGCTGGGCCATGGGACTCCTCAGTGGAATGGGTCGGAAAGTCGAAGGGTCGGAGGACCTGATGCGTCAAGTACGTCAACGCGGGCCGCGGCCCGCCGTCGGGCCGTCACGACCTGACCGGCCGCGGATCCGGCCGGCCCGGGCCGGCCGGCCTGCTCACGACGTGCCGGTGGGGCCTGACCGGCCCGCCGCACTTCGCCTGCGTCCACCGCTCGGGCGGGTCCTCCGCGAGCGCCCGCTCCCGGGCGTAGGCCCTCAGCAGGTGGTCCAGGTGGTAGCGGCCGCCGCCGCAGGCCCGCACCAGGTGTGCGTCGGCCAGTGCTTCCAGAACGGCTTCGGCCGCCGACGGCGCGCAGTCGAGCAGCGCCGCCAGCGCGGTGGCGTCCACGTCCTCCGCACCCACCGCGCCGAGCAGCCGCAGCACCGCCGCCGGATCGGGCAGCCCGGGCGGCAGCTGCGCGTCCTCGCCCAGCGCGCGGTAGCCGACCTCCAGGCCGGCCCGCACCCCGAGGTCGCCGATCCTCAGCTCGTCCAGCAGTCGGGGCGCTCCCGCCAGCCGCCGGGCCAGCGTGTCGAGGTCCCAGTGCGGCCGTCCCAGGTAGCGGGCCCCGACGATGCGCACCGCCAGCGGCAGGCCCGAGCAGTACTGCACCACCGCCCGGGCGGCGCGCGGCTCCGCCTCCGGCTGCCGGCGGCCGACGATCGAGCCGAGCAGGTCCAGCGAGGCCGCCTCGTCCAATGCGGAGAGGGTGACGATGTGGGCGCCGTCCAGGTCGGCCAGCCGGTCGCGGCTGGTGACGAGCGTCCGGCTGTCCGGACAGCCGGGGACCAGCGGGCGCACCTGCGCGGCGCTCCGCGCGTCCTCCAGCACCACCAGCACCCGGCGGTCGGCCGTGATCGAGCGGTAGAGCAGGGCGGCCTGCTCCTCGGTGGCCGGCACCTCCGCCTCGGGCACTCCGAGGTCCACCAGGAACCGGCCGAGCACCTCGATCGGCTCCACCGGGTGGTCCCGCCCGCCCAGGTCGGCGTAGAGCTGGCCGTTCCCGAAGCGCTCCCGCACGGCGTGGGCCACGTGCAGGGCCAACGCGCTCTTGCCGACCCCGCCGGCGCCGGTGACCACGGTGACCGTGGCGGCGCCGCCCGGCAGGGCGTCGGCGGTGAGCCGCCGCGCCAGGTCCGCGTGCTCGCCGTCCCGGCCGACCAACACGTCTATTCGGGCAGGCAGTTGGGCGGGCCGGGGGCGGCGCCCGATCCACGGCGGCGGGCCGTCGGCCGTGGAGCCGCCGCCCTCGCCGCCCAGCAGGTCGTCCGCGGCCAGGATCCGGCGCTGCATCTCGCGCAGCTCACTGCCCGGCTCCGCCCCGAGCTGGTCGATCAGCGCGGCCCGGGTCAGCTGGAACTGGCTCAGCGCCTCCGACTGCCGGCCGGCCCGGAACAGCGCGAGCATCAGCCGGCTGACCAGCGCCTCGCGCAGCGGGCTCTCCTGGACCTCGCGCCACAGCTCGGGCAGGATCTCGTTGTGCCGGCGCAGCGCGAGGTCGGCGTCCAGGCGCGACTCCAGGGTCTGCAGGCGCAGTTCCTGCAGGTAGCGGCCCTCCACGTCCCGCAGGCCGCGCGAGGGGATGTCCACCAGCGGGTCGCCGCGCCACAGCGCCAGCGCCGCCGCGTACTCGACCGAGGCGCGTTCCAGCTCGCCCGCCCGCACGTGCGCGGCGGCCCGGCTGCGGTGCGCGGTGAAGCGGCCGAGGTCGGTCTCGTCCTCGGCCAGGTCGATCAGGTACCCCGGCGCCTGGGTCCGGATCCGCCGCCCGGCGACCGCCCCCAGGACCTGACGGAGCCTCATCACGTAGGTGCGCACGGTCGCGGACGCGCTCGGGGGCGGTCCGCCGTCCCAGACCGCCGCCGCGATCCGGTCCACCGACACCACGTGGTTGGCGTTGATCAGCAGGAGCGCGAGTACCACCCGCTGGCGCGGTGCCGACACCGCACACTCACGCCCGTCCACCTGGACGGAAAGCGGTCCGAGCATCCTGAACTGCACGAGTGGCCTCGTTTCCTGGCACAGGGAAATAGCCCCGCCCGAAGCGGCGACCGGACTCCCCCGACGGTCGCGCTCAGTATCAACGGGATGACTCAAGTGAATGTATGGGGGCGCTCTATCGTCCACAACCGCTTCTCGGGATGGCCGGCCGCAGATCACCGAAACGAGCCAATTCTGACTGATCGTGAGGAGTCGGGTTTGCGGTGATCCACCGTCAGCCATGCATGACAAGTCGGCACTCGATCACGACCGGCCCTCCTGAGCTGGCTTGACATCCGTTCATCACACCCGCTGCTCGCTCCTCGCGGCACGCCGCCTCGCCGCGTCCGCGCCGCCACTCCCACCGGAAGGACCCCCGGCATGACACTCCCCGAGACCCTCGACAGCCTCTGGTGCCGGCGCTTCGAGCCGGCACCGGCCGGCGCCCACCGACTGGTCTGCTTCCCCCACGCCGGGGGATCCGCGGCGTTCTTCCGTCCCCTCGCCACCGCGCTGAGCCTGCGGGCCGAGGTCGTCGCGGTGCAGTACCCCGGGCGTCAGGACCGTCGCACGGAGCCGGTCATCGACGACATAGGACGCCTCGCGGAGGAGATCGCGACGGCCCTCGACCCGTGGAGCGACGCCCCGTTGACCCTGTTCGGCCACAGCATGGGGGCCCTGGTCGCGTTCGAGGTCGCGCTGCGCCTGGAACGGGCCGGCCGCCCGCCCGCCCGGCTCCTCGTCAGTGGCCGCTCCGCCCCGACCGCGCCCGCCGGGGTGCCGATCGATCCCACCGACGAGGAACTCGTCGCCGACATCAAGAGGTTGAACGGCACGGATGCCTGGATGCTGGCGGATCCGGAGCTGCTGGAGATGATCCTGCCCGCCGTCCGCGGCGACTACCGCGCGGTCGCCGGCTACCGGGGCAGTCCGGACGCCGTCCTCTCCTCGCCGATCAGCGCGCTGCTCGGCGACAGCGACCCCCGCGCCGCGGTCGACGAGGTCCGCCGCTGGTCCGCCCACACCTCGGGCGAGTTCGACCTCACCCTCTTCCCCGGCGGCCACTTCTACCTGGTCGACCGGGCCGCCGAGGTCATCGACCTGCTCAGCACCCGCCTGGGATAGGGCGCGCCCGGGATCTGCGCGCCCGGGATCGGCGCGCACCGTCCGAGGCCCGCAACGCGTTGTCCGCGAGCCCGGCCGGCGCGGCCGGCAGCGGCCAGGCGGGCACCGCCCGAGGTGCATCGCCCGAGGTGCACCGCCCGTGGCGGCGCCGGGGTCAGCCGGTCGCGCTGCCCGGCGTCGGCACGGGCCGCGAGTCGAGGCCGGGCTCGGCGGCGAACCGGAGGGTCTCCGCCAGGTACGAGTGCTCGCTCTCGCACCACTGCCGCGCCTCGGCCGGGGTGGTGAAGCGCGGCGGCTCGTACCAGGGGCCCGCGGCGGTGAGCGGCGGGCGCCGGCGCTGCGGGGTGAGCAGGCGGGCCGCCGCCTCCGCGTGGTGCAGGTACCAGGAGCGGAGGCGTTCCCGGGCGGCGGCGCGGTCGGCGGGGCCGGTTTCGGCGGTGGCGCGTTCGGCGGCGTAGCAGCGCAGCAGGTCGTGGAGGCGGTAGCGGTCCGGGCCGGCGGGGTTGAGCAGGTGGGCGGCGGCGAGGTGTTCGAGTACCGGTCTGGTCGCGGCGGTGGCCGCGCCGGAGAGTGCGGCGGCCGCGGCCGTGCTGACGCAGTTGCCGGGGGCCAGGCCGAGGAGTCGGAAGAGCCGCTGAGCGGCGGGTTGCAGGGCGCGGTAGGAGAGGTCGAAGGCGACCCGGACGGCGGAGGTGGCGTCGCCGTCGATCTGGAGCGCGGTGAAGCGGTCCTCCGCGTCGCGCAGTTCGGCGGCGTGCTCCACCAGGGTGCGGTGGGGTCGTTCCGCGAGGCGGCCCGCGGCGATGCCGAGGGCGAGCGGCAGGTGGCCGCAGGCGGCGGCGAGTTCGGCGGCGGCGCGGGGTTCGGCGCGGGTGCGGTCGGCGCCGGTGATCCGGGCGAGCAGTTCGACGGCGTCGGGCTGGGGCAGGACGTCGAGCACCAGCCGCCGGGCGCCGTCGCAGGCGGTGAGCCCGGCCAGCCCGTCCCGACCGGTCACCAGGGCCAGCGAGCCCGCCGAGCCGGGCAGCAGCGGGCGGACCTGTTCGGCGTTGCGGGCGTTGTCGAGCAGTACCAGGACCCTGCGGTCGGCGAGCAGCGACCGGTACAGGGCGGCGCTCTCGTCGACGGTGCCGGGTATCCGCTCGCGATCGGTGCCGAGGGCCCGCAGGAAGCGGGCCAGCGCCTCGCCCGGGGCCAGCGGCGGGCCGAAGGCGAACCCGCGCAGGTTGACGTGGAGCTGACCGTCGGGGAAGCGCTCGCGGACCTGGTGGGCCCAGTGCACGGCGAGGGCGGTCTTGCCCGTCCCGGCGCCGCCGGTCACCACGCCGATGCCGGCGGCGCCGACCGAGCCGGCCGATCCGGCCGGGTCGGCGAGGCCGTCCAGGGCGCCGAGTTCCGCCCTCCGCCCGACGAAGGTGGCCAGCGCGGGCGGCAGTTGGGCGGGCCTGGGCACCTGCTGCCGGGTGCGGGGCGGGCGGGCGGCCGGGGCGGGCCCGTCCTTCAGCAACTCCTGGTGCAGGAGCTGGAGCTCCGGCCCGGGGTCGAGGCCCAGTTCGTCAGCCAGCTGTCGCGCGAACCGGCGGTAGGCGGCGAGTCCGTCGGCCTGCCGGCCAGCCCGGTGCAGGGCCCGGACGAGCTGCGTCACGAGGCGGTCCCGGAGCGGGTGTTCGGCGACCAGCGCGGTCAGCTCCGGGACGGTCTGCCGGTGCCGGCCGAGTTCGGCCTCCAGGTCCAGGCAGTTCTCCCAGGCGGTGAGCCGCAGTTCGTTCAGTGCCACCGAGCCGGCGGCCACCAGGCTGCCGGACAGCCCGTCCAGCACCGGGCCGCGCCACAGGCCGAGTGCCGATCGGAACTCCTCGACGGCTGCCGCGGGTTCGCCGTGCTCGGCCAGTCGGCGCGCCACCGACACCCGGTGGGCGAAGGTCAGGGCGTCCACCTGGTGGCCGTTCGGTGCGATCCGGTAGCCGGGGCCGTCGGTGAGCAGCACCGGCGGCCCGTCCTGGGCGGCGGCGAGCTTGCGCCGCAGCAGCCCGGCGAGGTTCCGTACCTGGCGGTGGGCCGTGGCCGGCGGTTCGTCGCCCCAGACCGCGTCGACCAGGCGGGCCACCGGGACGACGGCCCCGGCGTTCAGCAGCAGGGTGCCGAGCATCCGCTCCTGCTTGGCCCCTTCCGTCCGGGCCCGTCTCCCGTCGTCGGTCCACACCTCCAGTGGCCCCAGAATCCTGAACTCCATGCGTCCCTCCCGTGGTTGGCCGACGTCGAGCCGACCCGGATACCTTCGAAGCTCGTGACCACTCAATGACGGACTCGTGTCAACTTTGTGCATCCGGTTGGGAGTCTTCTCCCACCGGCCCCGCTGGGGCCGGCTCCCCCACACTCAAGGAGCAGCTGGATGAAGCGCATGAAGCAGGCCGCAGCCCTGGCCGTCGCACTCGGCCTGGCCCTCGTCCCCCTCTCGGCAAGCACCGCGCAGGCCGCCGGGCCGGCCACCCACAAGGGAATGACCTGGAAGGTGCTCGCGTCGGGCCCTGACGGGACCGTCCAGGTCGGCGGCCCGGCGCACTCGACGCCGAGCGACCCGTACAACGGCGACACCCTCCCGTCCGTCTCGCTGCCGGTCCTCTGCATCACCGTGGACGGCAGCCCGGCGCCGGACGGCATCAGCATCGGCTTCTACAACGGTTGGTCCGGCGGCACCGTCGCGCTCAGCCAGCCGGTGAAGGGTTCGCGGCTGAACAGCCAGGCCGCCGCGAACAGCGTCTGCCAGGCGGCCTTCGGCACCGGCTGGCGCCAGGCCGAGTTCCACGACGGCCGCTACGGCCCGAACCTGGACTACGTCGGCGGGTGGAGCTTCTGGGCGTACGGCAACATCGCCCCCAACGCCCGCTTCTGGACCGCCATCAACGACCAGCAGGCCAACCCCTGGAACTGACGGCGGCGCGGTGGTGACGGCCGGGCGGGGCGGCGAGTAGTCCGCCCGGCCGAACCGCCTCCTCCTCTGGTTCCGGACCGGAGCCCTCGGGGCACGGCGCGAGGGCTCCGGTACGAGCGGCCCGGTCACCCTCGGACAGCCGGGCCGTCCGGCGTTCGGGGTCCTCGGCGTTGCGGGAGGCGGGGCGGGGGTCTCGTCGGTCGGCGGGTACTCCGGGGTGAGGGGCGCGTGGCATGGGGCAGGAACTCCTCTGCCGGGAGGGCGTCATGGGTGCGGGGCGGACCCCCCTTCAGGGGCGGCACCGGGACAGACCTTCCCATCCGGCGGCGACCGGTGACATCCCAGGTTTGCGGGAGGCGCGACGACCTCCTCCCTGTGGTAGGGAGACGGCCTGTTGCGGACCGCTCCACAGCATTTCCCCAGGCCGGCGACCTGGGGCCTTCGTGCTGTCCGGGCTCGCACCGGGTTCCGGGTCGGGGCGGGGCGGTGGCGAGACGAGGACGGGGGCGGGGGCGGGGGCGGTCGGGCGGGGGCGTCAGGCCGGTGGGCGGCCGAGTCCGGCGGTGTACGGGGCCGCGAGAAGTGCGACGAGTTCGCGGCGGCTGCGCACGCCGGTCTTGGTGAAGGCCGACTTCAGGTGGTCCTGGACGGTGGCCGGGCTCAGGAAGAGCCGGTGGGCTATGTCCCTGGTGCTCAGGCCCCGTACCGCCTGCAGGACCACCTCCTGCTCGCGGGGGGAGAACCGGTGCGCCAGCAGGGACAGCGGGATGACGTCGACCGGGCTCGCGGGCTGGGCGACCAGGGCGACGCTGCCCCGCGGGCACTGGTCGAGCAGCGAGGCGCGGACGGTGAGCCACTGGCCGCTGGGGCGGCGCAGCCGGGTCCAGGCGTGGGCGCCCGCGTTCGCGGAGGTCGCGTGGGTGCGAGCCCGCTCGGCGAGGTAGACCAGTGCCGTCGGTACTCCGGCGGGGCGGTACTGCGACTCGGCGAGCTCCTCGAACAGTTGCCGGGCCCCGGAGTCCGCGGAGGCGAGCTGACCGGTGGGGCCGATGACGGCGACCCCGAGCCAGTACGGTCCGTCCAGCGGGTCCGCTCGGACGTCCTGCCCGTCGGGGGTGCCTGCGGTGGGCAGTGCGTAGTCGCGCAGGGTGGCGGCCACGACCCGGGCGGCCCGTTCGGCCAGTCTCTGCTCGCTCGCGCCGAAGGGTGCCGATCCGGCCTCGCGCATCAGTGCGGCGGCTCCCCACCGCCCGCCGCCGACATCGAAGTTCATCCGCAGCTCGTCGCCCAGTCCGTTCTCGGCGAGCAGCTCCCGGTAGCGCACGCTGCGTTCGGGTCGGCCCCCGGTGGCCCGGTGGACGGTCTCCACGACGCGGCCGGCGGCCCGGATGTCGGCGAACCGGGTGGTGTCGTCGGACCACATCTCCAACCAGATGGCGTGCTCGAAGGCGGTCGGCTGCAGGCCGTCGGCAACGGTGGAGGTCAGGAAGCCGGTGACCGGATCGGCCCCGTGCAGGCAGCCCGCCTCGGACCCGAGGGTGGGTCCGAGGACGGTGAGGAGCTGCCGGAAGAACTGCTCCAACGGAAGCTTCGCCGCCGCCAGATCGTCGATCTCTCCCATCATGCGGCGTTCCCTGGCACGGAATGATGTCATCTCCTCACCATAGGGCCGAGGTTGGCGGGCCCCCCGCGAACCTGGGATGTTGCCGGTCATCACCGACCGGGAAGGTCCGCCCTGACGGTGACCGGCGAACAGGTTGTTTGATGGATCATCACCTCCGATCGGAGGAAGCGCAGTTGATGGACACCAGGTAGCCCGGCCTCCGGACGCCGGGTGACGTCGGAACGGACGGCCGCCTCCGGCCGGGACGGCCGCCCGTTCCGACGTCAGGGCCGCTTGCGGACCAGGGTGATGCCGTCGGCGACGGTCAGCAGGGAGATGTCCACCCGTTCGTCGGCGTACAGGGCGGCGTTCAGTTCGCGGACGCCCGCGGTGTCCGGGTCCTGTGCAGCCGGGTCCGCGACCCGACCGAAGAACAGCGTGTTGTCCACCACCAGCAGGCCGCCGGGCCGCAACAGGGCGAACGATCCCTCGTAGTAGCGGGGGTAGTCGGCCTTGTCCGCGTCGATGAAGACGAGGTCGAAGGATTCCGGTCCGCGCTCCGCCGTCAGCTTGGCCAGGGTCTCCACCGCGTCGCCGATCCGCAGCTCGATCCGGTCGGCGACCTCGGCCTGCTCCCAGTACCCGGCCCCGATGGCGGGCCAGCGCTCGGTGAGGTCGCAGGTCACCAGCTCCCCGCCGGGCGGCAGGGCGCGGGCCATGCAGAGTGTGCTGTACCCGGTGAACGTGCCGATCTCCAGGATCGACCGGGCCCCGGTCAGCGCGACCAGCAGCGCCAGCAGCTGCCCCTCCTCGGCCATCACCTGCATGGCCTCGCCGGCCGGTAGGGCGGCGGTCTCGGCCCGAAGTCCCGCCAGCAGCTCGTCGTCCCTGAGTGAGGTCCCCCTGATGTAGTCGAGCAGTTCCTGCGTGGGTGTCACCTGTTGGGCCATGGGACTCCTTGTCGGGTGCGCGTCCGGGTCCGGACGCCGGTCGGCGGGGTGCGGCGGGCTCGGCGGGCCCGGCGGGCCCGGCGGGGTGTGCAGCGGGAAGGGCGGGCGGGTGCTATGCCCCGCGGCGACTCGCCGACGTCCGCCCGAGCACCGAGCGGAGCCGGTGGCCGACCGGGTCGAGTCCGGCGGTGGCGGCCAGTTCCAGCGCGGACCTCAGGTTGGCCTGCTCGGCGCGCCACCAGTCCTCGGCGTCGGGGTGGCAGTCGGGGGCGGGCGCCCAGGGGACGAAGGACGGGCCGAAGAACGGGCCGCGGACCGGGCCCGTGTCGTCGTGGCCGGTGGCCGGGCCGAGCTTCTCCTCGGCCATCCGCAGGTAGCAGGCGAGTAGCCGGCGCAGTGTCTCGGCACGGCGCTCGGGCGGGTCCTCCGCCTCGGCCCGCTCCCTCGCGTAGGCGCGCAGCAGATCGTCGAGATGGTAGCGGCCGCAGCCGCGGGCGTGCAGCAGGTGGGCGTCGGCGAGGGTCTCCAAGACGGCTTCCGCCGTGTCGACCTGGCAGTCCAGCAGGACGGCCGCGATGCGGGCGTCGGTGTGCTCGGCCCCGACGGCGCCCAGCATCCGGAAGGCGGCGGCGGGGTCGGGTAAGGACGGCAGCCGAGGGGCGTCGCGCTGCAGGGTCCGGTAGTCGCGTTCCAGGCCGATCCGGACGCCGAGGTCGCCGACCCGCAGTTCGTCCAGCAGGCGGGCGGAGCGGGCCAGCCGGGCGGCGAGCCGGCCGAGGTCCCAGTGCGGGCGGCCCAGGTAGCGGGCGCCGACGATGCGGACGGCGAGCGGGAGGCCCGCACACCGCCGGACGACGGAACGGGCGGCCTGCGGCTCGGCCTCGACGCGCCGATGGCCGACGATCGAGCCGAGGAGTTCCAGGGAGGCGGGTTCGTCCAGGGGTTCGAGGAGGATGGTGTGGGCTCCGTCCAGGTCGGCGAGCCGGTCGCGGCTGGTGACGATCACCCGGCCGGCCCGGCCACCGGGGAGCAGCGGCCGGACCTGCGCCGCACCGCGTGCGTCGTCGAGGACCACCAGGACCCGGCGGTCGGCGGTGAGCGAGCGGTACAGCAGGGCGGCCTGGTCCGGGTCTGCGGGGATCGCCTCGGCGGCGACCCCGAGGTCGGTCAGGAAGCGGGCGAGCACCTCGCCGGGCTCGGCGGGATTCTCGGTGCCGCCGAGGTCGGCGTAGAGCTGCCCGTGGCCGAACCGGTCCCGGACACCGTGCGCGACGCGGAGCGCGAGCACGCTCTTGCCGATACCGCCGCTGCCGGTGACCACGGTGACCGCGGCGGTCGGCAACTCGGCCAGCAGCCGGTTGGCGAGTTCGCGTTCCTTCGTGCTCCGGCCGACCAGTTCGGGCGGGCCGGCCGGCAGTTGGGCGGGGCGGGGCCGGCGCGGCTCGCCGGGGTACGGGCCGGGGCGCTGCGGCTCCGGCCCGGCGGTGTCGGCCTTCGGGGCCTCGGTACCCGCGGAGTCGTCGGCGGCCAGGATGCGCCGTTGCATCTCCCGTAGTTCCGGGCCGGGTTCGGCGCCGAGCTGGTCGATCAGCGCGGTGCGGGTCAGCTGGAACAGGGCGAGCGCCTCGGACTGTCGGCCGGCCCGGAACAACGCCAGCATCAGTCTGCTGACGAGGGCTTCGCGCAGCGGGCTCTCCTGGACCTCGCGCCACAGCTCGGGCATGATCTCGGCGTGCCGGCCGAGCGCGAGGTCGACGTCCAGCCGTGATTCCACGGTCTGCAGGCGTAGTTCGTGCAGGTAGCGGCCCTCGACCTCGCGCAGCGTGCGGGAGGGGATGTCGACCAGTGGTTCCCCGCGCCACAGCTCCAGGGCGGCGGAGTACTCCGCCGAGGCCGGTTCCAGCTCGCCGGCCCGGATGTGGGCGGCGGCCCGCGCGCGGTGGGCGGTGAAGCGTCCGAGGTCGGTCTCGTCCTCGTCCAGCTCGATCCGGTAGCCGGGGGCCCTGGTGAGGATCCGTCTGCCGGCCTGACCGCCGAGGACCTGGCGGAGCCTCATCACGTACGTGCGGACGGTGGCCGCGGCGCTCGGCGGCCGGCCGCCGTCCCATACCGCCGCGGCGATCCGGTCCACCGACACCACGCGGTTGGCGTTGATCAGAAGCAGGGCGAGCACCACCCTCTGCCGGGGCGCGGGCACCTCACGCTCCCCTCCGTCCACCCGGACGGACAGCGGGCCGAGCATACCGAACTGCACAGACGGCCTCGATTCATGGCGGCAGAACAGGGCGACGGGATCAGGCCTGCCGAGCAGGCGACGCACAGCCTTCCTCTTCGCTCGTCGTCCTGCGGGTCGATCCGCAGGCTGCGACGGGCGGCGCGCGGGCGGCGGGTCCGAACCGCTCTGCAGCGGGGCGAGTTCGTTGACGTCGACGAGCCGGGTCTCCCCCAGGGCTCCCGTGCGGTCGGGCGCCGCGCTGTCGGCCGTGGCGGCCGGATTCCGGACCGTGGAGTTCCCGGCGCCGGGGCGCGCCTGGGCGACGACCACGGACACCTGCCCGTGGGCACTGTGCAGGGTGTCCGCGAAGATCTCGTCGAACTCCCCGATCCGCGCGGGGTCCCTTGCTTGAGCCACTCCTGCTGCTGCGCCGACGGCCCGGTGGGGACGTCCGGCTTCAGGGTCCGGACGGCCGCCGACACCGCCACATCCGGGTCGGTGCGGCCTTCGACCAGGTGCTGGCCGTCCGCCGTGACCTCGGAGGTGGTGCCGTTCGCGAGAGCCGTCCGGCCTGTCGGACGTTCCCAGGGTGCGCAACCGGCTCCGGACGATCTGCGAGCCGGTGCGGAACGGGCGGGCTGCCGGGAGCGTGACACCGCCCCCCGACCGGGCGAGCAGCGCCTTCCCCTCGATGCCGCCGGCAACCTCTGCTCCGGGCAGGCCGGGCGAGGGCACCCCCGGTAACGAGTACAGCGCCACCACGGGGACCGTGATCGGCTTGCGGCGCCGCACCCGGTCACCGTGCGGGCCCTGACCGGGCGGCCATGGCCGTCCCGTTGTACCGCCGTCGCCGGGCGGACCTTCGTGGCCCTTCACGCCGTTTCGGCCTGCCGCGCCGTCGCAGCCGCCGAGCCGGTGGCGCGCGGGATCCCGGCGGCCGGCGCCCCCCGGCGAAGCGACATCACTCACCGCACCCCCTTCCGGTAACGCCGCGACTCCCGCTACCAGAACCGCTCGGAACCTCGCGCCCCGGGCGGCCCGGGCGGAGCGCGACCCGAGGCGCCGCGACCCGGTGGCCGCCGTTCCGCCCGCGCGCCATTCGGACACCAGTAATTCGTGCAGAGTCGACACCGGCGACCTGCCGACGGAGCATACTTCCCACATCGTGGAACCCCCCTCCACTCTCGAAAACCACCGGCCCCAACAGGCCCGGCACGTTCTAGAGATGCGCCCCCCGCACTTTCATCCCGCTGCGTTATCAAATCGTTACTTTCTGCACGACGCGAACACCCTGCAAGCACCACCGGAAGCACGCACCAAAGGGTCGCCCGCATGCGCACCATTCATCCGCGCAGGAGCCCGGGGAGATGAACGCATGATGCGGAGGCTTCCCGGTGGGCGATCTACGGGCCCGCCCCGGACGTCAAGGCCGCTCCGGCATGCTCGCCCCTCGCGTACGAACCACGACGGTCTGTACGACCGGCGGGAGGCTCGCGCAGGGTTGCGGCTTCCGTAGCGTCATGTGGTCAGGTGGAGCCGTCCTCATTCGTTCGCGAAAGGCCCTCCGCCGATGCCCACGTCGTTCTTCGTTTCACGTCAAGCCAAGATCGGTGACGTCGCGGCCCTCGTAGGCACGACACCGCGAGCGATCCGGCACTACCACGACATGGGCCTGATCTCCGAGCCCGGGCGGGGCAGCGACGGCCGTCGGCGCTACGGCTTCCAGGACGTGGTCCGCCTCCTGTGGATCCGGAAAATGGCCGAAGCGGGAATCACCCTGGACGACATCCGTGACGCCTTCACCGACACCGCGACTGCGGCCGAGACCGGCGAGAGCGAGGGGGGCGGCATAGAGGCCGCCCTGGCCCGGCTGGAGGAGGACCTTGCCGCCCGGGCGGCAGAACTCGCCCGCCAGCAGGCCCGCGTACAGCGGATGCGTGCCGAAGGCAGCCGGATGGGCCTGCTCTCCGAGGCGGTCACCGGTCGCTTGAAGAACCTTCCCGAGGGCTCGCTGCGCCAGGACGATCTGGACACGCTACTCGTCACCGAGCGGATCTTCGGCCCGCTCGGCGCGGCCGTGCAGGCATCCCGGTTCATGGCGCTGGCCGCCCACCCCGAGCTCCGGGCCGAGTCCGACCGCGTGGACGCTGCCGAGGAAGCACTCGACGACACCGTCGCCGTCGACGACCCACGTGTTGCCGAGACGGCCGCTCGGCGCCACGCGTTCGAGAAGACCCTGATGACGGTGATCGAGGAGTCAGGGATCGAGGAGGAGGAAGCAGCCCTCCTCGACGCCCTGGACGCCGCTCACCCGGAGGCCGCCGAGGACACTGCGGCAACGGAGGCCGAGGAGGGCGGCATGAGCGTGTTCGAGGCCGCCACCAGGTTGCCTCACGGCTTCTCCCCGGCCCGGGTGCGCTGCGCGGAACTGGCCCAGCAACTCGCCGACCGCGACTGAGCCGGTCCGCCGGAAGTCCCGCGCGGAGAAGGTCCCCGGATCCCGGTCACCTTCCGGGCGACCTCGGAGCACGTGACCCGCCCGTACCGCCCTAGGGGTTTCCGTCGCCCGGCAGTTGACGCTCCCAGTGCCGACCGGTACCGACCGGTGCACTCGCAGGTGGCTCTGGGGGGTGCTCGGGTCCACGGTTGTAGGGTCGGTGCCCATGATGCTGAAGAGGTGGACTTCCCGTGTCCTTCTGATCGACGAGCGTGATCGTCTCCTTCTGCTCTGTGGCCGGGACCCCCGCAGGCCGGGCGCGCAGTGGTGGTTCACCGTCGGCGGCGGGGTGGAGGACGGGGAGGACTACGCCCAGGCCGCGGTGCGCGAGGTACGGGAGGAGACGGCGCTGTCCCTGCCCGTCGAGCGGCTGAGTACGGTCGTCTGGACACGGCAGTCGCTCCTGACCGTCGACGGGCAGCGCTTCGACCAGTACGAGGAGTACCGCCTGGCCCGCGTCACTGCCGCCGAGGCGTGCACGGTCAGGATCGACACGACCGAGGCGTGCTACGGGTACCGCTGGTGGGCTGCCGAGGAACTGGGAGCCACCTCCGAGACGGTCCGTCCCAAAGGAATGGCCTCCCACCTGACCAGGCTGTTGACGGCAGTCGGCGGGCCCCACCCGGAGCCCGTGCTGCACCTGGGAGACTTCGACGAGGACACCGACCCCGAGTAGGCAGCACCACCCAGGGGGTCGGGTCGTCGGGCACCCGCGTCTCGGCGATGCAGGCCGCGGCGCAGCGCACCCGTCGTGACCGAAACCGGGCGAGCCTGCGATGCCGCCGGGCCGCGCGGGCCTGCGGTCAGGCCGGGAGGCGGTTTCGGTGGGACATGCGGCGGGCCTTGGCCAGCAGGGCGAGGATCCGCGGGGCGACCTGGTAGGCCTTGTCGACCGGCGTCGGGAAAGCCAGCCGGACGTCGGTGTGGGTCTGCGGGTACTCCAGGCGGAGCGTGAGGCCGTACCGGTCCAGTGCGAGCGGCAGGGTGCGGGTCAGTCCCGCGGCCGGGGTGACGAGGCGCAGCAGGAGCGGGACGAGTTCGGAGTGGTCGTCGACCAGGTGGGTGAGCAGGCCGGCCTCGCACTGGGCGAGCGGGTCGGGCACGGCCTTGTGGAGGGCGTCCAGTGGGACATAGGTGCGGCCGTCGGCGTTCTCGATCACGGCCTGCCCGAACTCCACGCACGTGCTCTCCGCGGTGGCGTCGTACGGCTCGGCCAGCAGGCCGGTGACGGTCACCCGGGTGCGCACGCGGTCCCGTACCGGAGTGGGGGCGACGTCGGTGAACTCCATCCGGACCGGGATCCGCCCTGCGGGGCCGGGCGAGCTCGGGGGCACGGGGTCGTGGAGGTGGATGCGGCCGATGACCGCGGCACCGTCGAGGCTGCGGACCTCCTGCGCGACACCGTCGCTGATGACGGTCATGGAGTGCGCGGTGGTCAGGACGGACAGCGTGCGTTCGGCGCTGGAAGGCCGCTGGGCAGCGGTGGGGAACATGGGCAGCCTCGATCTCCCGGGCAGGTGCTGGCGGATACAGCCAAGCAAAGTTTAGGTAAGGCTACCCTAACTTTCCTTGGGCCCCCAGGGGGCGGGCGACACGTCCCTCCCTCCGACACAACGCGGGCCTGGCCGGCAGCCAACAAACCCGCTCACGATGCGGCACCCGGCCGTCGAAAGCCTCCAACCGGGCATCGAGGCCACGTTCACGGCAGCGCTCCTCGAAGTGCCCCGCCACCTCCGCGACTCCGCACGCCGGAATGAGACCACCCCGCCGCCACCCCGGAACTCAGACGGACGCGTCTCGCCACCGCGACCGGGAACCCGCACTCCCGGATCCGGGTCGACGCCGGCGGCAGGGGGCCCGACGAGCTGCGCGGCGAACCCGCCGGGGCCGGGAGAACGGGCTCGTGTGCACGGGTGGAGGGACTCGAACCCCCGGCCTGCCGCTTTGGAGACGGCTGCTCATCCGGTTGAGCTGCACCCGCTCAGCCAGGCCGGACTACCGTGGACGTGATCCGGTACGGCGGTCCCTCCCGTCCTGGCGGGGCGGCAGTGACTACCGTGGACGAAGAGGCCGAACTCCTCCCCACGTGGGG
Source organism: Streptomyces sp. BE20 (assembly GCF_036322525.1). Lineage (NCBI taxonomy): Bacteria > Bacillati > Actinomycetota > Actinomycetes > Kitasatosporales > Streptomycetaceae > Streptomyces > Streptomyces sp. BE20. Next base: position 28,654 of record NZ_JAQYWW010000370.1, read on the forward strand.
AGGCCGCAGGTCTGACAGGAGCCGGTTGTGAACGACCTCGGTGACGGCAAGGCCTCCAGCGGTGTGCGCGGGTATGCGTTCGCGGGTCGCGAACGCGAGATGCGGGCACTGCTGGGCGCGGTGTCCGGGAAACGCCCGGCGGTGGTCCTGGTGGAGGGCGAGGCGGGGATCGGCAAGTCGCGGCTGGTCGCGGAGGCGTCCGCGGTGCTGGGCACCGAGGGCCTGCGGGTACTGGTGGGCGGCTGCCATCCGCTGCGTGAACCACTGGCCTACGGGCCGGTGGTCGACGCACTGCGCCGGGTCGGAGCGTGGCTGCCGTCCGTGGAGCGGCTGGACGTGTCGGCGGGGGCGCTGGCGCCGCTGCTGCCCGACCTGGCCGGCGCGCTGCCTCCCCCGCCGCCGCCGGCACCGCCGGATTCCCCCGGGTCGAGCGGGCAGCGGTCCCGGGTGGCGTCGGGGGTACGGACGCTGCTGGAGGCGGTGGCTCCGACCGTGCTGGTGGTCGAAGACGTCCACTGGGCGGACGAGGCGACCCGGGAACTCCTTCTCCTGCTCGCACGGGACATGCCCGCCGACACCGCGCTGGTACTGACCTACCGGGCGGAGGACCTACCGGTCGGCCGGCCGGTGCTGGGTGCCGCGTTCCGCCGTCCGCCGGGCACGGGCGGGGCCGAGATCCGGCTCGGCCCACTCGGCGAACCGGAACTGCGGGCCATGGCGCGGGACGTACTCGGCGACCGGCCGAAGCCTGCCCTGGTGCGCGCCCTTCTGCAGCGGAGCGGGGGTCTGCCGCTGGTGATCGAGGAGGACCTGGTCACCCTCGCCGCCGTGCCGCGCGGCACGGACCTGACGGTACTACGGGTGCCGCGAAGCCTGAGCGAGGTGCTGGCCGAACGCAGGGCCCGGCTGGGCCCGGACGCCGCCGCGCTGGTGAACGCTGCGGCGGTCCTGGCGGTCCCGGCCGGACAGTCGCTGCTGGCCGACGCGGCGGGCCTGGACGGGGACCGGGGCGAGGCGGCCCTGCTGGAGGCCCTGGGCGGGGCGGTGCTGCGGCAGGTGGGCCCGGACTCCTACGGGTTCGGGCACGCCCTCGCCCAGGAGGCCGTCTACGGCGCAATCCCCGGTCCGGTACGCAACCGGGCCCACCGGCGGATCCTTCAGGTGCTGCTGTCCCAGGAGCCGCCACCACTCGTGCAGATCGCCCACCACTCCCGCGCCCTGGGCGACCTGGTTGCCTGGCTGCCCCGCGCCCAGGCAGCCGCCGACCAGGCCACCGCGGTCGGCGACCACGGCACCGCCGCCGCCCTGCTGGGCGAGATCCTCGACCAGCCCGGCCTCACCTCCGAACAGCTCACCCGCGCGGCCCTGGCCATGGCCGTGGCCGCGCACTTCCGTACGGATCGCACCGCCTCCGTGGCGGCGCTGCGCCGGATCATGCTGCTGCCCGGCCTGCCCACTGCGGCTCGCGGCCAGATGCGATCGGCCGTCGCGATGGCGCTGATGTACCAGGAGGGTGATCCGGGGGGCGAGGAGGAGATGCTGACCGCCCTGTCCGAGGTGGAGGAGAGCGACCCGGTCTCCACGGCCAGGATGCTCGGCCTGCTGGGTGTTTCCAGGACCGGCCGGTTCTCACTCGCCGAACAGCGGGCCATGGTCGAACGCGGATTCGCCCTGCCGGCGGCCGGCGAGGACCACTACGCGCAGATGCTGCTCCACCTCGCCAGGTTCGGCCAGCAGTGCGTGGCCGCCGATCCCGCCGCCGCCGAGCTGGTGGCGATGCTGCCCCGCGAGAGTGACGACGTGCAGATGCTCCAGGGCACGGCGATCTTCCTCACGGCCAGTGTCGGGGGCGCTCTCCCCGTCGGCCACGACCGGTCGGCCGCGCAGGCCCTCGCCGAGGCGACCGCATTGGTGGCGCGCACCAACATGCAGACGCTGGACCTGCATCTTCACACCTTCCGCGTCGTGCTCGACTGGCAGGCCGGGCGCTGGAACGAGGCCGAACGGGGCCTGGAATCCTTCCACGAGCGTTATCCGGATCGTCCGCTGGACGCGGGTGGGCTGCTGGGGACCGTCCGCGGTCTCGTCGCCGCCGCCCGTGGCCGCACGGCGCAGGCCGCCGACGCCTTCGAACAGGTCCTCCTCCGCGAGGGCGTCCACCTGGACTCGCTCGGCGCCGCCGCCGGCGCCGCCCGCCTCCACCTCAACCGCGACGACCCCCAGGCCGCCTGGCGGGCTCTGACCGACCCGCACGACTTCCTCGCCTTCCTCGACCGCAAGGAAGCCTGGGCCCACGCC
>NZ_JAQYWW010000371.1:0-30916 GCF_036322525.1 Streptomyces sp. BE20
CCTCTCATCAGCGTCTCCGACGACACCTCCGGGCCCGGTGACACCACCCCCCAGGTCATCTCTTCGACAGGGGGACACAGTCATGCCGGGGCCCGGAGGCCAGCGGCCCTCTTGCAGGACCGCGAAAAACATAACGGGGGCGGCTGCTGACGGGGCCCTGATGTCCCGCGCGCCCTTCTTGATGCGGCCTTGACGGTGGGCGCCTTGTCGTCAGTCGAGGCCGGGGACGAACTGGATCAGCAGGTCGATCGCCTTGATGCCGAGGAACGGGAGGATCAGGCCGCCGAGCCCGTAGACGCGCAGGTTGCGGCGGAGCAGGTCGGTGGCGTTCGCGGGCTGGTAGCGGACGCCGCGCAGGGCCAGCGGGATCAGGGCGACGATGATCAGGGCGTTGAAGATGATCGCGGAGGCGATGGCCGAGGTGGGGCTGTGCAGGCCCATGATGTTGAGGCGGGCTAGGCCGGGGTAGGAGCCGACGAACATCGCGGGGATGATCGCGAAGAACTTGGCGACGTCGTTGGTGATCGAGAAGGTGGTCAACGCTCCACGAGTGATGAGGAGTTGCTTGCCGACCTGGATGATCTCGATCAGCTTGGTGGGGTTGGAGTCGAGGTCGACCATGTTGCCGGCCTCCTTGGCGGCCGGGGTGCCGGTGTTCATCGCGACGCCGACGTCGGCCTGGGCGAGAGCGGGGGCGTCGTTGGTCCCGTCGCCGGTCATCGCGACCATGTTCCCGGCCGCCTGCTCCTGCCTGAGGTAGGCGAGCTTGTCCTCGGGGGTTGCCTCGGCGAGGTAGTCGTCCACTCCGGCCTCCGCGGCGATCGCACGTGCGGTGAGCGGGTTGTCGCCGGTGACCATCACCGTGCGGATGCCCATCCTGCGCAGTTCGGCGAAGCGGTCGGCGATGCCCTCCTTGACGACGTCCTTGAGCTCGATCACGCCCAGCGCCCGGGCGCCGTGCCGGTCGTGGACGGCGACCAGCAGCGGGGTGCCGCCGTCGGCGGAGATCCGGTCGACGACGCCCCTGGCCTCCATCGGCAGCCGCCCGCCGCTGCGCACCACCCAGTGGGCGACAGCGTTGGCGGCGCCCTTGCGGATCAGGCAGGTGGCGCCGTCGGGCCAGGCGAGGTCGACGCCGCTCATCCGGCTCTGCGCGGTGAACGGGACGGTGGTCTGCTCGCCCAGCTCGCCCTCGGCGCGCGGCGGCGTCCAGTACTGGCGGTCGGTCAGCTCGACGACGGAGCGCCCCTCGGGGGTCCCGTCGGCGAGGGAGGCGAGCCGGGCGGCCTCGGCGAGCTGCTCGACGGTGGCGCCGGGGAGGGGGTGCAGCGCGACGGCCCGGCGGTTGCCGTGGGTGATGGTGCCGGTCTTGTCGAGCAGCAGGACGTCGACGTCGCCGGCGGCCTCGACGGCGCGGCCGGAGAGGGCGACGACGTTGCGCTGCACCAGGCGGTCCATGCCCGCGATGCCGATCGCGGAGAGCAGGGCGCCGATGGTGGTCGGGATGAGCGCGACCATCAGGGCGACCAGCACGACGGTGGTCTGCGGCGATCCGGCGTAGATCGCCATCGGCTGGAGCGAGACCACGGAGAGCAGGAAGACGATGGTCAGCGAGGCGAGCAGGATGTTGAGGGCGATCTCGTTCGGTGTCTTCTGCCGGTTCGCGCCCTCGACCAGGGCGATCATCCGGTCGATGAAGCTCTGGCCGGGCCGGGAGGTGATCCGTACGACGAGGTGGTCGGAGAGGACGCGGGTGCCGCCGGTGACGCTGGTGCGGTCGCCGCCGGACTCGCGGATGACGGGCGCCGACTCGCCGGTGATCGCCGACTCGTCGACGGTCGCGACGCCCTCGATCACCTCGCCGTCGCGGGGGATCACCTCACCGGCGGGGACGAGTACGAGGTCGTGCAGGAGCAGGTGCTCGGCGGGGATGGACTCGTGGCGGTGGTCGTGGCCGCCGACCCGCCAGTGCAGGAGACGCCGGGCGGCGGCGCCGGTCTGCGTCTGCCGCAGCGAGTCGGCCTGCGCCTTGCCGCGGCTCTCGGCGACGGCCTCGGCGAGGTTGGCGAAGAGCACGGTGAGCCAGAGCCAGAAGCTGATCACCCAGGCGAACACGCTCGGGTGGACGACCGCGGTGAGCGTGGTGAGGGCGGAGCCGGTCTCGACGACCAGCATGACGGGGTTCTTCGCCATGGTGCGCGGGTGGAGCTTGCGCACCGCTGCGGGCAGGGCTTCCCGGAGCTGGCGGGCGGTGATCAGCCGGCGGCGTCCGGGCTTCGGCGTGCTGGGGCGGTGGCTCGGGTGCGGGGGCGCAGGGTCGGCTCCGGCGGCCTTCTGGCGGCGGAACCAGTCCGGCTTGGGCGGGGCCGGTTCGGTGGTGGTGGCCGGTGGGGTGAGGGCCGAACGGCGCATCAGTTCTGTGACCTTCCGGAGCCGCCACCGGGGGGAGCGGTGACGGCATGTCGGCGATGAGAGGACGAACAGCGACGCCGCACAGCGAAGCACCGGACCTCCACACCCCATGGGTGTCTTGACGCCCGCTTGGCGCGACACGGGACATCCTTGACACGCCTCTGACGCGGGCACCTGACGCCCTGTGGGCCGACCGGGGTCACCGGCTCACGGCCGGGCCCGCCCAGTACACGACCTCGCGCCGGACCGCCCGGAAGCCCGCGGCCTCCGCGAGGGCCCGGCTGGCCTGGTTGGTCTCCGGAGCGGACCACGTCGGGGTCAGGCCGTGGGCGCGGGCGGCGGCGGTGGCCGAGCGGACACAGGTCAGGGCGAGGTCGAGGCGGCGGAAGGCGGGATCGGTCGCCACGGCGATCTCCAGATGCTCCCGGCCGACGAGGTACCCGCAGGCGACCGAGGCCAGATACGGGCCGAGGAACGCGCCCCAGGCGAATCCGCGGTGGCCCCGGCAGCTCCGGGGCGAACCGGGCGGTGGGCGGGAGGGCGGCGGCAGGGGCGGTCACGGAGGCGGGCACCCGTCCAGTACCGCGCGCCGGACGGCCCGGTGGCCGGCCCTTGACGGAAGCCTGGCGGTGATCGGCGCGGCGCTGACGGAACCTTGGCGCGACCCGTGCCGCGGCCGCCCGTGGCACGGTGTCAAGACGGCGTTCGGACCATGGTCGGCTGCGTGAGGATCCCGTCAAGCCGGCGCGGACCGGCGGCCCTCGGCGGCGTCTCGTTCGCGTGGCGCTTCTTGCGCTTGAGCAGGTCGTCCAGAGGGATGCGGCCCTCCAACACGCACATGAGGGTCTCCGCCGTCCATCGTGATGAACGCGGTCCGCCGGTCGTACTCCTTCAACGCGTCGGCGGTGAAGCCGTTGACCGCGATGTAGAGGCCCAGTGCGTTCCTGCCCTTGCGCCGTACCTTGGCGTCGAAGATGTCGACGTGCTCCCGCCCCATCGCCTTCTTCCACCACTTCGCTTCGACGATGTAGTCATCCGTGTCGAAGAAGAACGAGCCGTCGATCTGCTCCGTCTCCAGCACGTACGACAACCGCGGGTCCAGGTCGAAAAGGCGGAACAGCTCGTTGAGGAAGGGCTCGAACAGCAGACCGGCCCTCCTGCGGTCCTCCATCCTGCGGAGCTCGGCGAATCGGTCGTCCAGCGCTACCAGCCGAGCCGCAAATCCCTGACGTGCCTGCGCACTTGCTCGATGGCTGGCGAGCTCGGACGCGAGCCGCTCGCGTTCCTCGGTCAGGCCCTGTTGACGCTCGGTCCATGTCTTCAGGGCCGTTACCGCGTCCTGTGCCTTGGGCAGTAGGGTCGCCGCGTCCTCCTCTGCCGCACTGATGAGGTTACCGAGGCCAGCCGACTGGCGGGGCAGGCTGTCACGAGAAGCGCTGGAGCCTGGACGTCAAAGGCATGCCAGGGATCCGTCAAGGGCTCGTCAGGGCCGGTGAGTGGGCTTGCCGGTCTCCGCCGGGCAGCGTTGGATGGGGGACATGAACCGCTCGACACGCCATCACGACCGTCCGCCGCATACGCGGCCGCAGGTCGTCGCTGTCGCGGTCGCCGCCGTTCGGTAGGTCCGAGCCTCCCCGCTCGGCCGCCGATCGTGCCGCTCAACGCCGTACGCCTCTTCGCCGCCCGTGCGGGGAGGCGTACGCGCGTCTCACCGTTCCACCTCTCTCCGCACCGCCGGCCCCCGCCGAGGGCATGCTCTGCCATGTCCTCGGGGGCCGGCGGTGCCCGCCACCCTTGGATGGGTCATGTCCGACGCTGTTCTGTCCGCCACCGTGCTCGCCGCCCGCACCGCCCTGGTCACCGGCGCCTCCTCCGGCATCGGCTGGGAGAGTGCCCGCCTGCTGGCCGGGCTCGGTGCCACCGTGCTGGTGCACGCCCGCACCACCGCCGAGGCCGAGGACGCCGTCGAGCGGCTGGTCGCCGCCGGCGCGCGCCGCGACCGACTCGTCGGGCTCGCCGCCGACTTCCGCCGGCTCTCGGAGGTTGCCGTGCTGGCCGGCACGGTGGTGAAGCACTACCCGGCACTGGACCTGCTGGTGAACAACGCCGCCGTGATGGCACCCGAGCGCTGCACCCTCACCGATGACGGCAACGAGGTCTCGCTCCAGGTCAACTTCCTCGCCGCGCACCTGCTCACCAAGCTGCTGCGGGCCCCGCTCGCGGCGGCCGGCGGTGCCCGGATCGTCAACGTCTCCTCCTCGCTGCACCGCACCGCCTCGATGAACTGGTCCGACCCGCACCGGGTGAAGCGGTACTCGCGGGTCGCCGCGTACGCGCAGTCGCAGCTCGCGCTCACCATGGCGACCGCCGACATGGCCCCGGCGGGCTCGGGCGTCACCGCCGTCAGCCTCAACCCGGGCCTGTGCGACACCGCGCTGCTCCCGCTGTACGGCCGGGCGGGCGCGCCGGCGGCGGAGGGCGCGGCGGCCGTCGTGCGGCTCTGCCTGCCGGAGGTTCCGCTGCTCAACGGCGAGTACTACGAAGGCGGCGAACTCGCCCCGACGGCCGTGGTCGCCCAGGAGGAGCGCTCGCAGAAGCGCCTCGCCAAGCTCGCCGACCAACTCGTCGGCCAGGTCGCCTGAACCCCGTCCGCCGGAGGAGGAGCGACATGTCCAAGCGTGCCCGTAAGAAGAAGGCCCGGCGGAAGAAGAAGGCCAACCACGGCCGCAAGCCGGGCGGCCGGTAGCCCGGCAACCCCATGACCCACCCGGTACCGCGTGCCACCGGCACCGGGTGACCCTGGCGGCCCCCGGGGGCTCCCGTCCGATGTGCCGGACGGGCAGTCCCCCCGGGGGCCGCCGCATTCCAGGGGCCGTCAAGATGCCGTCAAGACTTCATCGGCCGCCCCGGCGAAGAAGTCACCCAAGCCCGCAACGACTGGGAAACCGGCACCCGCTTCGGCGAGGTCCACGGCTACGACGGCCCCCGCCTCCACGCCCCCGAACTCCCGGCCCTACCCCTCAAGGCCCGCGGTCGGGTGCGCTGACCTGGGGAGATGCTGGAATGGTGCGCGCAGACAGGGCTGCGACAGCATCCGGTGTGCCAGTCCTGTCGCCGCGGGCGGATGGATGTGGACGGCGGTCTTCGAATCTCATTTCCTACTGGTTGAGCTCGTAGAGGTTGAGGCCGCCGACGATGTCCCCTCCGTCCACCCAGAAGGCGCCCCAGTTGCCGTACCTGTCGTACGCGTAGATCTCCGGGGCGAACCACTCCCTCCACGTGTCCAGCGGCCCGTTCGGAAGGTGCCATCCGTTGCCGCCGGTGGTGGAGTGCACCCAGGTGAAGCACAGGTACTGATCGGGGTTGTCCCGGTTGTAGATCTTCGCGTAGTCCCACCACTTGTTGCCGTCGGGGAAGTTGACGACCTGCGCTTCGCTGCGCCCGTCGTTGTCGAAGTAGTAGGCGGAACCGTGCGGCTCGTGGTACCAGACGTAGCCGCCGTAGAAGTTCTTGTGATGGTTGTCGGGGGTGATGTTGCAGGCGAAGAACCCGTCGTAGCCGGACCCGCTGAAGTAGTTGCTCACCGAGAACGTGACGAAGTAGTTGTCCGGGGATCGCAAGGAAAGGTAGTAGTTCCAGGCGTTCGTCGTCACGTACTTCGTGTCGTCGCCGTATTTGGTCGACGTTCGCGAGTAGTCCCAGGTGACGTCCGCCAGCGTGTACGTCACGGCCTTCCGCGGATTGAGCCTGACCTTCGCCTGGTGCGTTCCGTTCAAGGAGCTCTTGATGATGTGGTCGCTGTCGGTCTTGACCTGGACGCCGATCGACTTCGGGCTCACTCCGGGGGCGCAGTACACGTAGAACGTGACCAGCTGGGTTCCGTCGTCGTCGAACGAGGCTTCGGCGCGCTCACCGGACAGGCCGGGGGCGGCGGTGAAGGCGTTGGTGGTGTCCGTGTAGCACCAGTCCGATGTGCCGTTCCAGTTGAGTGTCGACTCGGTGACGTAGTCGATCAGCCACAGGCGGTCGAGCAGGTGGGCGGAGTCGACCTCGACGGGATCCCCGTCGCCGTCGGTCGGCGCGATACTGATGATCACGCCGATCCTGTTCCGCCCGTTCGCGTAGATGTCGCACGTCTCGTCTCCGCTCACGAGGATGATCGAGAGCTTCGACACGCTGGTCCATGTCGACATGCGTGGTCTCCTTCGTTCGTCCGAGATGGTGCGGCGGCGGTGCGGCAGGGTCTCAGAGCGCCGTGTGGAATTCGGCGAAACGTGGCGAGTACGAGTAGCCGGCGTCCAGGCCGAGGAACTCCCGGACGGCGTCGTCGTTGCGGCTGCAGCAGAAGCCCACGATGATTTCGTGACTGGAGTCGCCCCGCAGGATCTCCCCGATCCGGTCGAACGACAGGCGGGGCGTGTTGTGCACGTACACGTTCGGCGACCAGAGGCTCTCCTGCCCCGTGGCGGCGTGCGGCCTGCCGCCGACGTCCTGGTGGTAGAACTCCGCTTTCACTTCCGCGCCGGTGCGCTCCCCGAGCTCGGCGCCGTGTGTTCCGCTGAGAATGTCGACCTTTTTGCCGCGCGCCGCCGCGTTCAGGGCAGCCCTCCTGACCATGACTCCGTCGACCTCGCCTTCGCTGACCCAGACCCTCGCACCGTTGCGGTTCTCGATGACGAACATGTCCCAGGGGGTCTTGTCCGGTAGGACGACCGGCAGGCCGTGGAGCTCGGGATCGGTCTTCGCGAGCTTCAGACCGAGCGTGGCCTTCCTCTTCGCCGGCCCTCCGAATCCGCGTGCGGCCTCCTCGGCGAAGCCCGGGGCGCGCTCGGCCCCGAGGCGGGCCAGGCGCGCGCCGCCTTCGGCCAGCCCGGCCGCCCCGGTGCCGAGCGAGACCCAGCCGAGGACGGCCGAGGCCTTGGGGGAGGCGGTTTCGAGGGCACCGCCCGCGATGGCGGTGACGTCGGAGGCGACGCCGAGCGTGCCGACGACCAGGGTGGTGGCGGAGGCGGCGCTGATCGCGGCCATCACCCCGCCGGCGGCGACGATGGCCATGCCGCCGGTGACGGCGGCCAGGGCGAGGCCCGCGATGCCCAGGCCGATGCCGAGCCAGGCCTGCCAGCTCAGGTGGCCCGACGGGTCGACCCGGTTGACGGGGTCGCCCGCGCAGTACGCGTAGGGGTTGACGCCGCCCGCACCGAAGGGGCTCAGGGCGTCGGGGGTGGTGAACCGCAGGAGGACGGGATCGTAGGCGCGGGCCCCGTTGCCGAGGTGGTACCAGCCGGTCATCGGGTCGCTCCGCTGGCCGGTGAAGCCCAGCAGGCTGTCGGCGCCGCCCACCGGCCGTTCGCCGTAAGGGGTGCGGGCGTACGGTTCCTGGCCCTCGGCGCCGGCCGCCAGGTGGACGGTACCGGCGCCGTCCGTCGTGAGCAGCCGGGTGCGCCCGTCGCGGGACTGGGCCACGTAGGCGCCGTTGCCGAGTTGCAGGAGGCGGGCGGGCCGGCCGTCCTCGGTGACGGCGGCGAGGGATTCGCCTCGGTAGTGGAGGACGGTGGTGCGGCCGTCGGTCCGCTGGGTGAGCAGCCGGTTGAGCGGGTCGTAGCCGTACTCGTTCGCCGGGCCCGTCGAGCGCAGGCGGCCGAGCGGGTCGTAGGCGAGCGTGCGCCCGGCCCGGTCCGTGATCAGGCGCCCGGCCGCGTCGTAGGCCAGGGTGATCCGGGGCGGGTGGGTGCCGCCGGTGTGGGTGATGCCGGTGAGCTGGCACGGGTCGGACGGGTTCTCGTACAGGTAGGTCGCGGTGTCGGAGCCGTCGGCGTACTGCGACCGGCACCGGGTGACGTTGCCGAAGGCGTCGTGGTCGAAGGTCTGCGCGGTGATCCCGTTGCCCTGGGCGTCGGTCGGAGGCGTCGATCCGGCGCAGGTGTAGGCGGTGAGCCGGTTGCGGCCGTCGTAGCCGAAGGTCTCGTCGCGCAGCAGCGTCGTGCCGGAGGTGGACGTCCTGCGGGCGAGGAGGCCGTTGTCCAGCCACTGCTGGGTGAGCGACCAGGTGCGGCCCCGGCTGTCCCGGGTCGAGCGCGTCACCTCGCGGCCGAAGTCGTCCAGCGTGAGCGTGGTGGTCAGGGTGTACCCGGACTGCGGGTCGCTGACGGTCCACGAGGTCGGGCGGCCGTCGGAGCCGTAGCCCAGCGACACGCCCATCGCCGGGTCGGTGATGGCGGTGATCCGGCCGAAGGTGTCCCGCAGGGTCTGCCGGGCGGTGCCGTCCACTCCGGTGTAGCCGGTTTCCAGGCCGCCGGGCGTGAAGGTCCATCGCGCGGTGACGCCGGGACCGCCTGATTGGGTGGTGGTCTCGGTGCGGGGCAGGCCGGCGGGGGTGTAGTCGCGCGTCACCGTGACGTCGGCCTCCTGCGCGCTCGTCAGGAAGCCGGAGACGGGGTCGTGCCCGAGGCTCTGGGTGAGGGAGTCGGCCTGGACCCGGGAGACGGCGTTGCCGAGTTGGGGGACGAAGGCGTAGGTGATCTGCCGCTGGTCGGGGGTGGTGACCTGGGTGGGGAGGGGGTCGCTGTCGTGGGCGTACCGGTAGGACCAGGTGCGTCCGCCGGAGCTGGTGCCGGTCAGTCGTCCCAGGCCGTCGAAGGCCTGTGCGCCGTAGGGGATTCCGGCCACGGTGAGTGTCGTGGCGAGGCCGCCGGAGGAGAACGGTGCGTAGGCGCGCGTGACGGCCGTGCCGTCGGGCAGGGTGGTGCGGGTGAGCCGGCCGCGCATGTCGTAGTCGTACTGCGTGGTGTTCCCCAGCTCGTCGGTCTCGCGGCGCAGCCGGCCCCGGCCGTCGTGCTCCAGTGTGCGCCGGCCGGAGGGGGCGCCCTTGAGGTCGAACCGCTCCGTCGCCACCGGCTCGCCCCGCGTGTTGAAGGTGGTCACCCCCGTTCCGGACACCGGGCTTCCGCCGCCCAGTTGCTGGACCGTGGCCGTCAGCGAGACCGGGTCGATCCGGGTGAGCCGGCCGGTGCCGTCGTCGCAGGCGATTGCCGACAGCCGGCCCCAGTCGTCGTAGGACAGGGTCCGGGTCAGCTCGGCTGCTCTGCCGCCGCCGTCGGGCAGGTGGTCTGTCACCGACTCCGATGCCGTGCGGCCCAGTTCGTCGTAGCTCACGCGCTGGACGACCTGCCAGGTGCCGTCGCCGCCGGTGTGCCGGCGCTCGCCGACGACCGGCCGCCCCGCGCCGTCGAAGCTGACGCGCCGCTGGTTGCCCAGCGGGTCCGTGGATGTCGTGACGAACGGGGCGGAGGTCCCCACCTCGTAGGTGTGGGTCTCGGTCGCCTCGTACGGGGTGCCCGGGTGGGTGGTGCGGGTCAGCATGCGGCCCAGGCCGTCGTAGCTCGTGGTCACGGTGTTGCCCTGCGGATCGGTGGCCGACCACAGGCGCCCGGTGAAACGCGATCGTCGCTGCGAGCGCATCGTCGTCAACCGGTCGTGGGTGGTCAGACGGTGCGTCTGGACCAGCGCCTCACCGTCCGTCCGGAAGGTGAAGGCGTGGGACGCGGTGTAGGAGTCGCCGCCCTCGCCGTCCGGGAACTCGACCTCGGCCAGCGCGGTGATGCGGCCGAACTCCGCGCCCGAGGTGCCGTAGGCGAGGTCCTCCCTCCGCAGGAGCCGGCCGTCGGCGTACTGCCGTTCCGAGGACTTCACCACCGCGGTGGGCACCCGCGCGTCCGGTGTCGCGTACGAGGTGTAGGAGTAGGACGTCCTGACGGCGGGTGCGTCGAACCCGGTGCCCGGCGGCGTGTGCGTGACGGCCCTGAGCCACCGGGTGAATCCGTGGGGATCGGGCGGGCAGTCCGATCCGCTGCCGCCCGTGGGGTAGAACTCCCAGTCGGTCCGGGTCCCGTCGGGATCGGTGCGGCTGCGCGGGTTGCCGGCGTCGTCGAAGTCGGTCTGTGTGACCTCGTCGCGTGATCGGCCGTCCGGGTCGGTCCAGGTGACGGTGCGGGTCTTCGGGAGCTGGAAGCGGTCGTCCTGCTGCTCGAACCGCCGGCCGACGACCGCGTGGTAGTCGGTGCGAACCTGCCGGGAACAGCCGTTGCGGCTTGTCGTCTCGTCCGTCTGCAGGTGGTAGGTGTTGAAGGTGCGGGTGGTCCTCGTGGTGCGGCCCCCGGTGGTGACCGACTCGGTGGAACCGTAGGTGTAGCCGGTCAGGACCCCGTAGAGACTGTCGAGGTCGGAATTCCAGGCAGCACCGGAGCGGCCGCCGAGGAAGTTGTTGTCGGTGTAGCTGTAGTCCACCTCGGTCTGCGGCTGGTCGCCGCCCGGTCTGCGGACGTACCGCGTCACGTAGGGCAGGGCCGGCAGTCCGGCGGAGTCCGGGAACCGGTGACCCGTCCCGCCCTGGGAGTAGGAGACGGTCTCGGACATTCCGCCGGGCATGCCGACCCGGGTGATCCAGGAACCCCACGCCCCCTGCCGTCCCACCGGTTCGGAGCTGAAGCTCCATACCAGCGGCGCGTCCGCGCCGAGCCCGAAGTGGTGCACGCTCGACAACAGGCCGTCCTGGAAGCGCAGTTCCACGCGGTACCCCTCGGAGTGCCCCGGCAGCACCGTCAGGGTGGCCTTGGCGCTCCCGGTGTAGTCCACGGTCAGCAGGGTGTCGTTCTCGTCGTTCACCGCCTTGAGGCGCGGCACCGAGCCGTGGCCGAAGTCCCAGGTCAGGCCGAGGGCGTGCCCGGCGGGCGTCAGCAGCGTGGTGGGCACCTTGAGGCCGAACGCGTTCCGCGGCCCGGTGAGGATCTCCACGTCGCCGGACTTGTGCACCAGGCGGTACGCGTCCCGGTCCTTGGTGACGCGCACCGTGTCCAGCTTCTTCTGCCTCAGGACGACCGTGCTGTCGGTCTCCTGGACCTTGTACTGCTCTCCGGAGGCCAGGACCAGCAGCCGGTTGTCCCGGTCGTAGGCGGTCAACCCCAGCGAGACGCCCCGCCCCAGGCCCGCATCGGTGCCGTTGAGCGGTGAGTAGCCCAGTACCAGCGGCAGCGACGGCCCGAGATTGCGGTTGCCGACCAGATTCCCCAACGAGATCCGCACGTTGAACAATCCGGTCCGCGGATCCACACCCCCCGCGACCGCACTCCCGAAGTTTCCGGCCTGTGAGTAGAACGACGGCGGTGAACTCATGAAGAACACTTCCGGCAGAGGCGGACAGGGCGGACAGGGCGGAACGGGCAGACAGGGCCCTGGCGCCGGCCCCCTCAACCTCTCACCAGACTGACGGCTCCGATGCTCGCGTGTGGTGCGGACACGCAGAATGGCTGATTCCCTTACAGGACAACAGACTTGAGGGGACCAAGGGGCCATCGGGGCCCGCGGGCAGGGCGGCGGTCCTGCCGGACCGGACCCGTACCCGTACCCGTACCCGGACCCGGGTCAGGTCTGCGAGGCTGCCTCCGGGCCCGGTCCGGGCGTGAACCGTACTCGCGTGACGGCGTCGTGGAGGGCCTGTGGGTCGTCCGCGTGCAGCCTGATCACCGTCACGAGGCGGGGTGCGCCGAGGAAGGTCGGTGCGTCGACCGGTTCGGTGAGTTCGAGTGTGACGGAGGTCTGTGAGGCGATGGGGAGGTTGAGTTCGCCGTCCTTCTTCTCGTGGGTGAAGCGGGTGTCGCGGCGGACGGAGGCGATCCGGTCGAGGGGGAGGCGGATGTCGACGCCGGCCGCCTGCCGGATCCGCAGGGTGCGGCCGGCGAGGACGTGCGGCCGGGTGCGGGAGGCGGCGTGCAGCCCGAGGACGAACAACACGGTGTAGACGTCGACCACCAGGAGGACGGCGTGGAGGACGGGTAGGCCGGCGAGGAGGAGGGACAGGGCGCCGGTCTCGACCACACAGGCGAAGGTGAGGGCGTACATGGTCGTGGCCTGGTCCCGGCCGTGGGTGAAGACCGCGTCGGCTCCGTCGGTGCCGTGCGGCCGGCGGGTGACCCACCGGACCAGGCTCTCCATGACACGTCGCTCGTGTGCGAGGACGCGCAGCACGGGTACCGGAACGATCCGTGGGCGCTTCGGTGGCGCGGTGCCGGCGGGCTGCGGCCGGGGCGCCGGGGGCGTGGAGGTCATGCGGACTCTCCCTGTCGTCGCTTGAGGAGTCCGAGCGCGCGGCGCACGGCCGCGGCCTGGGCCGGGGCCAGGTCCTCGTAGAGGGCCCCGGCCGGGCCCCACGCGCCTGCGCCGGGAACGTGCGCCGCCAGACTGTCGGGCAGAAGAGCCGCCAACGCTTCGGCCGCCCGTGCCACCTGCGGACTGTCCGGCGCCTGACCGACGAGGTCGTCCAGCAGGCCGTAGACCTGTCCCGCGTGCTCGGACATCTCCTGCAGCGCCGCCATCAGCGACACCCGCCGTTCCTCCGGGGTCGCGGCGTCGAGGAACGCCAGGTGCTCGCGGTCCTTCACGGCCGCGGGCGAGTCATCGGTGCCGCCGAGCGAGGCCAGCAGACCGGCGAGCTCCGGCGAGACCGGTCCCCCGGGGAGCAGGGACCCCTCCTGCGCCTGAACCAGCAGCGCGGCCAGCCGCGACCGTCGCTCCCGCAGGAGGGCCTCCTGCCGTGCCAGGTCGGCGTCCAGCTCCTCCAGGACCTCTCTCAGGTCATGGCCTTCGGCGTCCGCCAGGACGTCCCTGACCTCGTCGAGTCCGACTCCGAGCTCGGTCAGCCGACGGATCCGGGCGAGCAGGACGGCGTCCCGTATGCCGTACTCGCGGTACCCGTTGCTGCGTCTCAGGGGTTCGGGCAGCAGCCCCAGATGGTGGTAGTGCCGTACGGCCCGCGGGGTGACCCCGACCAGCGCCGCGACTTCGCCGATTCTCATGAACCCAGTGAAAACCATGACGTTGCGGCAAGGTCAAGGACAGGCGCGCCTGCCCCCGACCCGGCCGCGTCGGTCCGTCGGCGAACTCTTCCGTTCGTCCCGACGATTCCGGCCTTTGGTTCGACGAGCCGCTCAGGAGAAGGACCGGCCCGGAGAATCACATGATCGACCGGACGGATCCTCAGGCCCTCTCGTGCCGCCTCAGCCATTCCGAGATCGCCCGGTTCGTCTCGACCGGCTTCTCCTGCTGGATCCAGTGGCCGCAGTCCAGGCTGACCACGTCCACCTGGGGCACGAACTCGGCCAGGTTCTCGGACCTGCGCACCGTGTCCCGGTCGCCGTAGATCATGAGTGTGGGCTGCCGGACGATCGGGTCCACGTCCGCCAGCAAGCGCCAGTTGCGGTCGAGGTTCCGGTACCAGTTCACACTGCCCGTGAACCCCGCCGATTCGAAGGCGGAGACGAAGACAGCCAGTTCGCCGTCGCTCATCACGGGCTCACCGAGCGGCTTCTCCGCCCTGGCGAGATCGATCAGTGCCATACCCGGCCGAGGCTCCCTGGGGGGCTCGTTCTTCCGGTAGATGTTGCGAAGGAACTGGAAGGTGTTCTCTTCGAACACGGCGTCCGCGACGCCCGGCTGCCGATTGAAGTGGACGAAATAGAAGTCGCCGCCGAGTACCTCCTCCATGGACTCGATCCAGGGCCTTTCTCCGCGCTCCTGGTAGGGCAGGCTCAGGTTGATCACCTTGTTCACACGGTCCGGATGCAGCAGGGCCAGTCCCCAGACGACCATGGCACCCCAGTCATGACCGACAAAGGTGGCGTCCTCGTACCCGTAGTGATCGAGAAGTCCGACGAGATCACCCGACAGGTGCGCAAGGTCGTAGTCCGTGACGTCGGCCGGGCGGGACGAATTGCCGTAACCCCGCTGGTTCGGGACGATGACGTGGTATCCCTCTGCGACGAGGGCGGGCACCTGGTGGCGCCAGGAAAAGGCGTGCTCCGGCCAGCCGTGGCAGAGCACGATGGGCTTTCCGGCATTCTGTCGACCTGCTTCGAAAACTTCGAGCTCCACGCCGTTGACCGGAACAACGGTGGGCTCGGGGAAATCAGCTGGATTGAACACTGAATTTCTTCCTCATCTTTTCGGGATTCGGGACGATCAGGCGGCGAAGGGTCCCGACGACGGCGTCGGCGCAGCCCCGGCAGGCCAGGGGCCGACACGGTCGCGGGTGGTGCGACTCGCCCGTGAGGCCATGTCGCCATCCTGCCGACGAACCCGGTCACCCCATGACCGGTTTTGTGTGGAAGTGTTGCCGGCGTGCGATCCGACCGGCTGGTGGCCGTCCTTCTCCTGCTGCAACGGCGCGAGCAGGTGACCGCGGCGGAGGTCGCCCGAGAGCTGGAGGTGTCCGAGCGCACCGCCCGCCGCGACCTCGATGCCCTGGCCACGGCCGGGGTGCCCGTGTACTCCGTGCAGGGCCGGGGCGGCGGCTGGCGCCTCGTGGGCGGCGCCCGCACCGACCTGTCCGGGTTGACCGCGGGTGAGGCCCGTGCGCTGTTCCTGGTCGCAGGCCAGGCCTCGGCCGCGACGCCGGCCGTGAGAGCGGCTCTGCGCAAGCTCGTCCACGCTCTGCCGGAGCCCTTCCGGGTGCAGGCCGAGGCCGCGGCGTCGTCGCTGGTCATGGACCCGCAACGATGGGGGTCGAGCCCGGTCGAGCACCGGCCGGCCCGCTTCCTCGACGAGCTCCAGGACGCGGTGATCCGAGGCGTCCAGGTGCGGCTCGGGTACGTCGACGGCAAGGGCGCCGAATCCGCGAGGACCGTCCACCCGCTGGGCATCGTGGCCAAAGGTCCGTCGTGGTACCTCGTCGCCGACACCGGGGCCGGCCGGCGGACCTTCCGGATCGACCGCGTGTCCTCCGTCGACCCGACCGGCGATCCCGCGCGGCGACCCGCGGACTTCGACCTCGCCGCGAGCTGGCGCGAGATCGCCGACGAGGTCGACCGCAGGCGGACGCCCCTGGAGATCCAGGCGGTGTGCGCGCCCGACGGGATGGGCCTGCTCCGAATGATGCTCGGCCCTCGGCTCGTCGTGGGAGGTTCCACGACCGACGGCCGCGTCGAGGTCGTGATCCGCGGCTACAACGAGTACGCGCTCGCCGGCGAGCTCGCCGGACTGGTCGAATGGCTCGACGTGACCGGCCCTCCGGGTGTGCGGGACCGCCTGGCCTCGATCGGCAGCGCGCTCGTCGAGCGGTACGGCTGAGACCCTGATGCGGCGCCGGCCGGCGGGCGGTACCGACTCGTACGGCTCGGACAGAATCCCGGCCTACCCGCCCCAGCCTGCTGCGGCAGGCTTCAGGTGCCCATGATCCTCGCGAAGGTCGCCGGATCGGCGTCGAATCCGTAGACCCCGGGCCGGAATCCCCAGACCCCTGAGCTCTCCCGGACGAACTCCGCGACCCTCGCCGCCGTGGCCTCACCGGTGCCGGAGAAGTCCACGACCGCGAACTCGTCGCGCCCGTTCCGGATCTTCAGCACGGGGTTCGCTATGTCCCCGAACGTCAGCCGGCCGGCGTTCTGCTGGATGGCGACGCCCACGACAACCCGGCGGTAGCGGTCCGCCAGACGGTCGAGCTCCAGGACCAGGCGCTCGTCGACGCCGAGGCCCTTGCCGTCGCGGCTGTCCCTGGTGAGTGTGATGGTGCCGTCGGGAGCGCGGCTGTCGAAGTGGACCAGGTAGGAGGGGGCGACGGACGGGGCGTCGGCGGTGTACGTCGCGGCGACGAGGTCCAGATCGTGACGTGCCGAGCCGGCTGGGCTCGGATCCCACAACAGGCCTACTTCGATCCGCTCCAGACCCTTGTTGAGACTGCTCACCGGACTCTCCCTTCGTCGTCACACCGACCCACGGCGCCATGGAGTACCCACCCGATGGTGGGCAACGACAGTGTACTGACATGTGATTGACAGGAAGTGAGCTTCGCACGGGCGAACCTCGGGCCCGGCTGACCGTCCGACCCGCGCGGACCCGGCCCAGGGGCAGGGCCTCCGCGTGGTCGGGCGGCGAGGCGGAGGCCGAGGAGCCGGGCGGCGCGGCCGACGGAGCCGGGCACGAGGTGTCGGTAGATCTCGAAGGCAGCTCCGGCCCGGACCACCGCGGTGCCGGTCGCCGCCCACGGGCCGAATCCGACCGCGGGTCCGGCGTTGCGGTCGCGGGCGGCGCGCAGCCGCTCCACGGATCCCGCGACGGCCCGACGGCCCGACGGCCCCGGGGAGCAGGGAGCGCCCGGCGGATCACCCGCCGCGGCGACGGCCCGCAGGTGCGGTCTGCCGTTCCGGATGCGGCGGGCCGAGTTTGGCGGTGCCATGGAGAGACGCTGTCGGGCGCCTGATCCTTCCGCCGTGAAAAGAGGCCAGCTCCCGTGACCGAGGATCCCGCCGCCGGCGAACACGCCCGTCCTGCCCGGTCGGGCGCCGGCTCACGCATGCTGGCACCACTCGCGCTGGCGCAGTTCATCTGCAGCTTCGCGGGCTCCAACATGAACGTGATGATCAACGACATCAGCCACGACCTGGACACCACCGTGCAGGGTGTGCAGGTCGCGATCACGGTGTTCCTGCTCGTCATGGCCGCGTTGATGATCCCGGGTGGCAAGGCGACCGACCGGTTCGGCCGCAAGCGCTGCTTCCTCGCGGGCCTCACGGTCTACGGCGTCGGCGCGCTCCTCAGTGCGGTAGCCCCCGGACTCGGCGTGCTGATCCTCGGCAACTCGCTCCTCGAAGGCGTCGGCACCGCCCTGCTCATTCCCCCCGTCTACATCCTCACCACGCTGCTGTACCCCGACCTGACCTCCCGCGCCCGTGCGTTCGGGGTCATCATGGCGGCCGGCGGCGTCGGTGCGGCCGCGGGCCCGCTGATCGGCGGCCTGATCACCTCCGCGATCAGCTGGCGCGCCGCGTTCGTCTTCCAGGCCCTGGTGGTCGCGGTGATCATCGCACTGAGCCGAAACATCGCCGACCCGCTCCCCGCCGACCCCGATCGCCACTTCGACGTGCGCGGCGCCGTCCTGTCCGCGGGCGGGCTGGTCCTGATCGTCACGGGCATCCTCGCCGCCGACGACAACCTGTGGCTGACTCTCGGCCTGATCACCGCCGGCGCCCTCGTCCTGGGCTGGTTCCTGCACTGGATCCGCGGCGAGGAGCGCGCCGGGGTGGAACCACTGCTGTCCACCAGCCTCTTCCGCAACCGCACAGCCAACCTCGGCCTGGTGACCCAGAACGCCCAGTGGCTGCTCCTCATGGGCACCTCGTTCACCGTCGCCACCTACCTGCAGGTCGTCCGCGGCTACGACGCAATCGAGACCGGCGTCATCTTCACCGCCGCCACCCTCGGCGTGCTCGCCTCCTCCCTCGCCGCGGAACGCCTCGCCAGGCGCTTCCCCCAACGGACCCTGATCATCAGCGGGTTCGCCCTCGCCGTGTTCGGCATCGCCCTCCTGCTGGCCCTGGTCGCCGGCCGACCCGGCGCCTGGGCGTTCGCCCCCGGGCTGCTGCTGATCGGCCTCGGCCTCGGCGTCATGCTCACCCCCTCCGTGAACATGGTCCAGTCCGCCTTCCCCGAGGACCAGCAGGGCGAGATCTCCGGCCTGTCCCGGAGCATCTCCAACCTCGGCTCCTCCTTCGGTACCGCCGTCGCAGGCACCATCCTCGTCGCCAACCTCACCCAGAACGCCTACGCCGCCGCCATGGCCGCGCTCGCCCTCGCCGCCCTCATCGGCCTTGCCGCAGCCGTCCGGCTCCCCCGCACCGCTCCCACCGCACCGACCCGGGCCGGGACCCGGCCCCGACCGTGACTCCGGCGGGGTACCACCCACCTGCTGGTCGAACCAGTCGTAGGTGTCGGCTGTGAGCTGCTCGTAGGAGGTGCCGCCCGGGACCTTCCAGGACACCAGGTTGCCGGTGTTGATGTCTCCGGAGGTGCCGCCCGCGGTACTGGTGTTGGTCGGGTTGAACTGCCAGTACAGGCGGGCCGACAGGACCTCCGCCCCGGCCGGGATCACCAGCTGCGCGGAGGACGCGTTGTCACCGGGCGCGTTCGGGTCGGTCTTCACGAACTTGGTACGGCCGTTGTTGGTGCCCTCGGTGTCGTTGCAGACCGAGCCGTCGCTGTCGTCGCAGGTCAGAACCAAGTTGGAGGCCATCGCCAGGTTGCCGTGCGCCAGCAGGTCGACCACCGGGTCGGGGCCGATCGGGCGCTGCGTCCCGGCCCCCCGGGGCTTCGGCCCGGCCGCTTCGGGCACCGGCTTCGAGTCCGCCCGGACGGCTCCGGCCCTCGGGGTCCCCGCGGAGGCGGCCTGGGAGGTGACGGCCAGCTAGGCGGCGCCCGTACCGAGCGCCACCGCCAGCAACGCGGACAGGACGTGCGGCGGACGCAGCCGCCGTTGTCGGACAGGTGACACAGGAACCTCGCTGTCGGGAGGCGACACGAACAGCAGGACCTCGGACCTTCGCTGACCGGCTCCGATGCCCGGCGGAGGGGACCTTCACCCGCCCGGGCCAACACCAGTAGCCGGGATCGCCCTCACGAGGGGGCCGATCGGCGGCGGCCGGTGTGTGCCGGGCCGTGCGGCGCACCGGCCGCCACCGTCCCCGGTCCGGGCGGCGAGGGCAGGGGGCGCTGCCCTCGCCGCCGGACGGTCAGGACGCGTCGACCAGCAGGCGGCCTTCCGCCCGGTCGACCGTGGCGGTGCGGCCGGCGTAGGCGGACTCGACCCGGGACCGCTCGGCTGCGTTGGGGACGGCGTTCTTGCAGGTGGTGCCGGCGCTGGAGCCCGACATCAACTGGGAGCACGGTCCGGGCTTGGTGTCGGGCAGGCCGAGGTTGTGGCCGATCTCGTGGGCGGCGATGCGGGTCTTGTCGTGGCCCTCCGTGACGGCCTGGTTCCCGAGTTCCACCCGGGCCTGGCCGCCCGGACGGACCGGGCCCAGCGTGGCCTGCGGCCAGCCGGTGGTGGCGACGATCTGGATCTCGGCGCGGGTGCCGGGCCGGGCCGCCACCAGCTTGACGTTCTTGGTGTTCGCGTTCCAGGAGGCGACGCCGGCCGAGACGGCGGCTTCCCAGCCGGCGGCCCGGGTGGCGTCGTAGTAGAGGGTGGTCACGGCGGCGGTGCCGGTCCGTGCGGCGTCGGGTGTGGACACGGCCTGCGCCGCAGGCGCCATGATCACGGTGATGGCCGCGGCGGTGCCGATGGCTGTGAACCACTTCGAGTGGGACATGACGGTCCTTACGTGGGGTCGGTCTCCCCGGGACGAAGGGGAGGGGGTGGCGCGGGCGGTGGGCATCGCCACCTCCGCGAAGGGGCGGGCGCCCCTGATTTGGCGGTGAACTGTCAAGTAAATCGACGGCCAGCCCGCGGGTGTTACGCCCGTTCCCGGCAACGGCGCCCGGTCGCGGTTGCCGCAGACGGACTCGAAGCCCGGGGGTGGTGGGCGAGCCGCTCTCCCGCCGGGGCGTCAGTCCGGCTTGATGCACCGGGCATCGAAGGCGTCCCGGACGAGGGCCAGCAGCAGCGACCGGGCGCCGATGAGGGGTGACTCGCGGTGCAGGGCCAGCACGTGTCTTCCGAGGAGCGGGTCGCCCGCGAGTCTTCGCATGACCACGCCCTCCCGGGCTCTGGCCGATCCCTGCAGCAGGGTGAGGCCGACGCCCTGGGTGACCAGGTCGCACAGGACGCCCACCTGTCCGATGCGGAGCGGTGAGACGCGCGGCGCGAATCCAGCGGCTCCGCAGGCCGCGACGAGCGCCCCGTAGTCGTCGCAGCCGGGATCGTGGGGCGGGAGGAGCCAGGTTTCGCCGACGAGGCCCGCGAGGTCGACCCGCT
The DNA here is from genome assembly GCF_036322525.1 of Streptomyces sp. BE20. Classification (NCBI taxonomy): domain Bacteria; kingdom Bacillati; phylum Actinomycetota; class Actinomycetes; order Kitasatosporales; family Streptomycetaceae; genus Streptomyces; species Streptomyces sp. BE20. Next base: position 20,147 of record NZ_JAQYWW010000371.1, read on the forward strand.
CCTGTCGGGCGAGGGGGTGCCCGGCAGGGAGGACGACCACCACGGGTTCGAGTCCGATGACGTCGACGACGACCCCGTCGGGCGGTGCCGTGCCGAAGCCGTCCAGGTCGACCAGGCACCCTGCGGCGATGGACCGGTCCGCGACCCGGCTCATGGCCTCCCCCGTGGTCGCGCACTGCACGAAGCTCACGGGGTTGCTCAGGGAGGCCGGCAGGTGGATCGCCAGATGGCCCAGGAACGGGCCGGAGCTGCCGCCCACCGTCACCGGCTCCAGGTCGGCCGCCGACCGGCGGCGGCAGCCGCGAATCCGGTCGGCGCTGGCCACGGCGTCACGGGCGTGCAGGATCACGAGTTCACCGGCCGGTGTGGGGGCGACCCCGCGAGCCGAACGCTCGAAGAGGGGCTGGCCGAAGGAGGCTTCGATTCTGCGCAGTTGGGTGGTCATCGCCGGCTGGGAGAGCATCAGGGTGGCAGCTGCCCTGCTCAGACTGCCCGCGTCGGCGATCGCCAGCAGGATGCGGAGGTGCCGCAGTTCCAGTTCCATGGCTGAGCGAGGCTAGTTCACGCCCCCATGTCATGTCCACGGTTCCGGCGTGAGACGCGAGACGTGAGGCGTGAAGTGTGGGGCGCTGGTCCGTACCTGGCGGTCTGTCAGCTCTCGGACGGCGGACCGCGGCCGGAGCGGGGTCGTGCGACCCGGGCCGGCCGCGGTCCGGCGGCCCGACCCCTCGTGCGGGGGGCGCGCCGCAGGAGCGACGGCTCAGAGGGTGCCGGTGTACTCCTGGATCCAGGGACGCCAGGACGCCAGGTCCGTGTAGATGGCGCCGCCGACTCCGCAGGTGTCGCTGTCGGTGCCGCTGCGGCTCGTGGCGCCGGCCAGTTCGCGCCGGCCGTTACGGGTGATCAGGGCCGGGCCTCCGGAGTCGCCGTAGCAGGCGGTGGCGGAGGTGGTGCCCGCGATGCACAGCTCGCGACTGTTCACCATGTCGTCGCAGGAGCTGTCGGGCAGCACCTTGGTGTCGAGCTGCTTGAGGTAGCGGGGCGCGGAGGTGGAGCAGCCGGCTTGCGGGCAGGTCTGCCCCCAGCCGAGCAGCCGGGTGGCGGAGCCGTCGGGCGGGGTGGTGGCGGTGATCGGCACGGGCGTGTTGGTGACCCTGCTGCTGAGGCGCAGGAGTGCTATGTCCTGGCCTGCCATGCTCTGGTCGTCGGAGGGGCGGACGATCCGCGAGACCCCGCTCAGGGTGCCGCCGCCGAGGTGGTCGTTGGAGCCGATCCGGACGCGCAGGGCGGACGGCTGGAGCGGGCCGCTGCGGCCGTACGTGCAGTGCAGGGCCGTGACCATCCACTCGGGCGAGATGAGCGAGGCGCCGCAGTAGTGGCCGCCGTTGACCTGGATGGATCCCATGAACGAGTAGGTGGAGGTGGCCTGTTCGCCGCCGACGATGGGGGTCGGGGCGGCCGCGGCGGTGCCGATGAAGGCCGGTGCGGTGATGACCAGGCCGAGGGCGATTCCCGCGGCGGACAGGGGTCGGGAAGGGCGCATGGGGGTTCCTTCGGTGAGGGTGTCGGGGGAACGGAGGGGGGGGAGGGCCGGACACCCGTTTCGGGTTGTCGGTGGCCCATCAACCTGCCGTTCACAGGAGTATGTGAGCGGCGGCACCGGCCGCGCCAATGTCAGCGGCCCATAACATCCGGGGGTGCGGGCGCAGGCTTCGGCAGGTCGGACGGGGCGGCGCCCCCGGCTCGGGCGGCACGCGGTCGTCGCCGTGGCAGGGCGTCACCGCGCGCCGCTACGACCGCGAGGCCGGCCCCGGCCCCGAGAACGGCGACGACCAGGGTTCACGCACCCGCAACCCCGGGGACGCCCTGCGGCCACCCGTCGAGCCGGGAGTGATGGATGGATGTGCGCCAGCAGTGATCGCTTTCAGCCGTCGAGCCGCAGGAGAACCATGAGCACCGGCCCCGTCCCCGCGCCCGTCCCCCCGCGCCGCAGCCCGGGCCGCAGCGCGCTCGTCGCCGCGGCGGCCGGCATGCTCGCGCTGGGCGGGCTGGCGGGTCTCGCCACCCCGGCCGGAGCGGTTGCCGCCGGCGTGGCCACCGCCCCGGCGGGCCCGGCCGGCGCGACAACGCCGGGAGGGGCGTCGGGGGCCCGGCCGGGCGACCTGCTGGACGTGACCCTGGACCAGGTGCGCCCCACCCAACCCTCGGTCGGCTACGACGAGGTGTACTACAAGCTCGGCCGCTACACCTCTCCCAAGGACGAGCTGAACGGCGCCGCCAACAAGCGCTTCGACGACTGGTGCGAGACCAACGGCCAGGGCGTGGCCGCCACGGTGCTGCCGGGCGCGCGGCTCGCGGACCCGGCGACGTTCACCTGCACCGTCCCGCTGGGCCAGGAGACCGAGGCGAGTCGCGCGGAGATGAAGACCGTCGTGGTGGGCCCGGGCGGCGCGCTCTACCTGACCGACGGCCACCACACGCTGACCTCCTTCCTGGAGGCCCCGGACGGCGGGCCGGAGCTGCACCTGCGCCTCATCGTCCAGGCCAACCTCAGCGACCTGTCCCCGGCCGCCTTCTGGCAGGAGATGCGGGCCCGCAACTGGGTCCGCCTGATCGACGAGCAGAACCGGCCGATCACCGTCGAGCAGCTGCCGCAGCACCTGGGCCTGGCGTACTTCCACGACGACCCGTACCGCAGCCTGGTCTACTTCACCCGGGACATCGGCTACTCGGTGCCGGACGGCGCGGCCGAGTACCTGGAGTTCCTCTGGGGCGACTGGCTCCGCGGCCAGGGCATCGGCCTGCCCGGCTCGTACAGCACGACCGACCGCACCTCGTACCTGGCCGCGGTCCGGACGGCCTCCCAGGCCATGTCGGCCGTGCCGGGGGGCACGGTGATCACCGGAGGCCGCACGGCGGACGAGCTGGGCCGGCTGAACCCGTGGAACGCGGGCAAGAAGCCCACCGGCGGCGAGTTCGGCAAGCTGAGCGCCCCGATCACCGAGGCCAAGCCCGGCAAGCTCGCCTACGCCCTGGACTTCCGTGCCAAGGTTCCGACCGGTCCGGCCTGCACCGAGACCGTGACCGGCCGACACACCGGGCCGCTGGTCGTCTCGCGCGGCACCACCTGCCTGACCGGCGCCCGGCAGACCGGGCCCGTCGTGGTCCGCGCGGGAGCGAGCCTGGTGGTCAAGGGCTCGGACATCACCGGCCCGGTCCAGGCGGTGGGCGCGGGCACGGTGCAGCTCTGCGGCACCGTCCTGACCGGCCCGCTGAGCGTGGTGAACACCCGTGACCACCTCACCCTGGCCGCTCCGGGCTGCACCCCGAACACCCTGAACGGCCCGGTCCAGCTCGTCGGGAACCCGACCTCCTGAACCCGGTGGCACCTCCGGCCGCCGGCCGCCCTCCACCCGAGGGCGGCCGGCGGCCGCGTCGTTGTCCGCTCCCGCGCAGGGGCAGGCGAACGCGGCCTCCGACAAGGCCGGGGAGCGCGCGGACCGGGCCGGGCGGGCCCCTGCCGCCTCGCCCGGTACGAGAATGTCCGGTTATCGATCGTACCGGGAGCAGCGATGACGGTTCATCAGATGATGGCGCGTGCGGGCCCCGCCCGCGCCCTTCCGAATTAGCGATCATTCGATGAACGACCTGGAGACTGTCGTGCGCATACTCTTCACCGGCCCGGGCGCGCCCACCCACCAGTTCCCGATGGTGCCGACCGCGCAGGCCCTGCGGGCCGCCGGGCACGAGATCCTGTTCGCCGTCCCGAAGCCGTTGGAGCCGATCCGGGGGGCCGGCTTCCCGATCGTGGAGATCGGCGACGGCCGGTCCCTCAAGGACTCCTTCGAGGCCTTCGAGGGCGAGACCATGCGCTTCGCCCGGCCGGAGATGACCCAGGACGAGATCCTCGAACGGGCCGCGGCGGCCTTCGCCCACGCCTCGCGCTCCACCGTGGACGACCTGCTGGCCACCGCCGACGGCTGGGGCGCGGACCTCCTGGTCCACGACTCCTGCCTGGCCTCCGCCCAACTGGTCGGCGCCAAGCTCGGGATCCCGACCGCGCTCCAGAACTTCGGCGTCATCTCCGGCCTCTCGCTGGCCGCGCGGCTGGCAGGTCACTTCACCGACGTCTACGAGGCGTACGGGGTGGCCGCCCCGGCCGAGTCCACCGCGCTGAACGTCGTCCCGGCCTCGCTCGGCGGCGACTCGGGCGGGCTGCGGATGCGCTACCTCCCCTTCAACGGCGGCGGCGCGGTTCCGGCCGGCCTGCTGCGCCGGAGCGTCCGGCCGAGGGTCGCGGTCACCCTGGGCACCGTGGTCACGGAGGTGGACGGCGTCCACGCGATCGCCCGCCTGATCGAGGCCGCCGCCTCGGTCGACGCGGAGTTCCTGCTCGCCGTCGGCGGCGCCGACCTCAGTGACCTCGGAACCCTTCCGGACAACGTCCGCCCGCTGCCGTGGACCCCGCTGGCGGAGTTGCTGAGGGTCTGCGACGCGGTGATCCACCACGGTGGGTCCGGCAGCACGCTCACCGGCATGCAGGCCGGCGTGCCGCAGCTCATCCTCCCGCAGGGCGCCGACAGCTTCGCCGTCGCCGACGCCCTCGCCGCCACCGGCGCGGGCCTGCGCTCCGCGTCGGGCGACGTGGACGCCGCCCTGCTCGCCCGCCTCGTCGCGGACCCGGAACTCCGCGCCGGCGCGCTCCGGCTCCGCGCCGAGAACGACGCCCTCCCCACGCCCGCCGCCGTCGTCCCCGAGATCGAAGCCCTCGTCACCGCCGCCGCCCGCTGACTCCCGGGCCCCGACCGGCGCACCCGTGGCGCGGTCGCCGAAGGGTTCGAGCGGCCGGATCGTTCGCAGACGGGCGGGCTCCGGACGTGACATCGGTCACACCCGCGGCTTCGAACACCGGCCGGCCGTCGCTCGCAACACCCGAACGCGCAGGCCGCAGGCCCTGTTCGGGGTCTCGGACGAACCCGGGCCGTTCGAAACGATTCTGGCTACCGGAGGAGGATTGAGCCTAACCTGCCCGCCATGTCCCAGAACACGAACACGCCCGGTATCCCCGGGCAGCCGGCCGCTCCGGTCGGCGATTTCGCCAAGGTCCAGCGCCAGGTGCAGCAGCAGGCGGGCGTCGGACCGGTCCACGGTGGTGGCGGCACCCTCTTCTCCGAGCCGGTCCTGGTGGTGAACCAGAAGGCCAAGCTGATCGAGCTGACCAACGAGTACTCGGTCTTCGACCAGCAGGGCGCCACCCTGGGCTCGGTGGTCCAGGTCGGCCAGAGCGGACTGCGCAAGGCGATACGGCTGCTCACCTCCCTCGACCAGTACCTGACCCACAAACTGGAGATCCGCGACGCGCAGGGCACTCCGGTGCTGCTGCTCACCCGCCCGGCGAAGTTCATCAAGTCGCGGGTGGTCGTGCAGCGTCCGGACGGCCAGGAGGTCGGCCAGATCGTTCAGCAGAACGCCATCGGGAAGATCAATTTCGCGCTGGAGGTCGGCGGGCAGAAGGTCGGCGCCGTCAAGGCGGAGAACTGGCGGGCCTGGAACTTCTCCATCGTCGACGGGACGGACACCGAGATCGCCCGGATCACCAAGACCTGGGAGGGCCTGGCGAGGACGATGTTCACCACGGCCGACAACTACGTGCTCCAGATCCACCGCCCGCTCGCCGACCCGCTGCTCAGCCTCGTCGTGGCGACCGCGCTGACCGTGGACACGGCGCTGAAGCAGGACGCCCGCGGCTTCGGATAGCCGTTGCCCGCACGGTGTTCACGGCCCCGCCTCCCGACCGGGAGGCGGGGCCGTGCACGTGGAACCGCCGTGTGTGGCGTCGGTGTCGGCCTCGGCTTCGAGAGCAGTCGTTCGAGAGCAGTCAAATGACTGATGCCGCCCGTGCGGCCCCGACGGCACAGTGGAGTTGCTCCGAGGGCGGACACGCCGGAGCGACACCCCTGGCAGCCGGCGCGGACGCGCCGGTCAGGGCCGACGGAGAAGGCGGAGGAGATCATGAGGAACCTGCGGCGAACGGTGATGCGGGTGGCGGTGGGCGCTGCCGCGCTGGTCGGGGCGGTCACCGCCACGACGACGAGTGCGAACGCCTACGTCCTCACCGACATTCAGACCGGATCCGGCAAGTGCCCCGCCAACTGGGTGTGCCTGTGGAGCGAGAACAACTTCGTCAGGGGGAATCCGGCGAGCGGGTACGACTACGGGGCCGTGGGTTCGGACCAGAACGTCTCGGACATGGGGAAGTTCACCTACGAGAGCAAGCTCTTCCGCTGGAAGGGCATGCAGGATTCCGCCTCCTCGGTCGTGAACAACACGGGGAGCAGCATCTGCTTCTACGAGCACAACGGGTACTCCGGCCTGGAGTTCAGGATCGGTCCCTCGGAGAAGTGGGCCTCCGTCCCGTCGTGGATCAACGACAGGATCAGCTCCTTCAAGTTCTGCTGATCCGGCCCCGTCGGCCCTGTGGACGACGAACGAACCGGTATCCACCAACCCACTGAGTCAACCACCCGAAGCACAGGATCGGCACGGTCGGGCCGAATCCGGAAGAGAGGGACCATGTTCTCGAAAAGCACGATGACGAGGCTCGGAGTGTGTGCTGCTGCCGCGGCCGGGCTGTTCGTGGCCACGGCGACGTCCGCGAGCGCCACCAGTGTCTTCGACATCGGCCACGGGGCCGGCTCGTGCCCCAGCGGCTACGTCTGTCTGTGGTCGGAAGGCAACTTCATTCAGGGGAAGTTCGTCTATGACCACAAGTTCGGGTCCTTCGCGTCGAACCAGAACGTCAGTGACATGGGAAAGCTCGCCCGGAGCTCCACCGGGGACAAGGGCATGCAGGACGTCACGTCGTCGGTGCTGAACAACACGGGGAGCAGCATCTGCTTCTACGAGAACAACGGGTACTCCGGCCTGGAGTTCAAGATCGGCCCCGGGGAGCACTGGCCCTCCGTCCCGTCGTGGATCAACGACAGGATCAGCTCCTTCAAGTACTGCTGACGCTTCCCGGACCTGAACGGACGGTAAGGAAATTGCCCAAGAATTCGGTCAGGCTCGGACTGTGTGCCGCCGCCGTCATCGGACTGATCATGACGGCGGCGCCGTCCGCGAGCGCCACCACGATCCTCGGCATCGGGCAGGGCGCCGGAGCGTGCCCCGGCAATCACGTCTGCCTGTGGTCCGAGAACGACTATGTCGGCGCCACCAGCGGCTCCAAGTTCGGGTCGATCGCGTCGGACCAGAACGTCGCGGACATGGGGAAGCTGAAGCGGGACGGAGCCCTGTGGACGGGGATGCAGGACACCGCGTCGTCGGTGCTGAACAACACGGGGAGCAGTATCTGCTTCTACGAGCACAACGGGTACGGAGGGCTGGAGTTCAGGATCGGCCCCCGGGAGCACTGGCCCTCCGTGCCGTCGTGGATCAACGACAGGATCAGTTCCTTCAAGTACTGCTGACGTGTCGTTGATCCCGCAGTCCGCAACGGGGCGGTCGCGCTCGCGGGTCACGCCCCTGCCGGGCCGGGGTGACCGCGGGTCGCGGCCGTCAGCGCTTCCAGACCGTCGCGCGCGGAATCGCCGGCGCGCCGGGCACGTCGACCAGGCTGGCGTGCCCGGCGATCACTCCCGCCTCGTTGAGGAGGGAGGTCCGGGCCGTCCGGCGGGAGGGGCGGACGGCCTCGGCCTCGTGCGCGGGCGGGTGCGGTCAGGGACCGCCGGTCAGAGGAGTTGGAAGGACCACTCCTGCTTCCAGCCGCCCTCGCAGGTCCACACCCCGAGCTGCTTGTGGTCGGAGTCGTGGGTGAGGCAGTTGTCGTCGTCGATCCGGATCCGGTACTTGCCGTCGCCGAGGCTGACGAACTCCCACTTCTGGTTGGGGGTGTTGCCCCACGCCTGCTGTTCGGCGACGTAGGTGTCCGGGTTCTCGGTGAGGTTGAACCCGAGGTCGTTGACGATCCGGTAGCGGTCCTCGCCCAGTGGTTTGATCGTCCAGGTGGACCCCTTGTACCCCAGGATCCCGCCCAGGATCGGCGCACCCCAGCTCGCGGTCTCGTTGGGCGCCGTCGCGCCCAGCCCGTTGGCGAGCTTCAGGAACAGGGGCCGCTCGGTCGGGACGCCGGAACCGCCGCCGCCCGTCGGGGGCTTCGGGTCCTTCGGGTCGGTCGGCGTGGTGGGGTCGGTCGGCGTGATCACGCCGCCGGAGGTGGACTCCAGTACCCACTCCTGCTGCCAGCCGCGCTTGCACGTCCACACGCCGAGCTGCTTGAAGTCGGAGTCGTGGGCGAGGCAGTCGTCGTCGGAGATCCGGATCTGGTACCTGCCGTTGCCGACGCCGACGAGTTCCCACTTCTGCTTGGAGGAGTTGCTCCAGGGCTGGAGTTCGGCCATGTAGCCGCCGCTCTCGGTGAGTTCCAGTCCGTAGGAGCTGGTGATCCGGTAGCGGCCGCCGCCCAGCGGGGTGAGCTTCCACTTGGATTCGTTGCCGCCCCGGATTCCGGGGACGACGGACGCGCCGGCGGAGCCGCCGACCGGGACGGCGCCGAGCCCGTTGTCGAGCTTCAGGTACACGTCGGCGCCGTTGTTGCCGGGCGTGGTGGGGCCGGTGGTCGGCGGGGTGCCGCCCCAGGCCCAGTTCTGGTTGGGTGCGTCGCGGTTGTCCTCGGAGCCGCAGGCCCAGGCCGCCACGGTACTGCCGTTCGCGGTGCGGCCGCTGAAGTCGTCGATGCAGACGTCCTTGGACCGGTCGTCCAGGTCCGTGAGGTGGCGCAGGCCGCCGCTGGGTGACATGTGCCAGCGCTGGCCCGGGATCTCCAGGCAGTCCCAGACCTGGAGCTTGTTCCCGTTGGCGGCCCTGTTGTCCGCGAGGTCCAGGCACTTGCCGTTGGCGGCCCGGAGCTTGTAGCCGTTGTACGTCCACCTCTGGGCGTCCCCGCCGTTGCACTCCCACATCTGCACGGGGGTGCCGTTCGCGGTGCCGTTGCCGCTGACGTCCAGGCAGGCGTGGTAGCCGGGGGCGCTGGAGTCGGGGGTCAGGCTTCCGGTCCTGGCGCCGTAGCCGGACCGTGCGGGGAAGTGGATGGTGCGCACGTCACCGTCGCACTTGTAGGGCCGCGCGGTGCCCATCCGGCAGGTCCACGGCTCCTTCTTGACGCTGTCGCCGTCGTTGCCGACGAACGCCCAGTTCATGTAGCCGCCGTCGCCCCGGTTGCGGAAGGTCGAATCCCCCTGGAAGACCCAGATCCGGAACTTGTCATAACCGGAGGGTTCCTTTTTGTCCTTGTCCAGGAAATGGTTGAGTTTGTAGGTCGTGTCGAGCAGCACCCCCTTCATGTCGGCCTTGTGCTCGTTCGTGAACCACTCGGTGTCGTAGAGGTCGGTGCCCACGGTCTTGAACACCATGACGTTGAAACCCGGAAACTTCTGGCTCAACTTGGTCGCGGTGTTCTGGGTGAACTCCGCGTTGTCCAGCTTGTTGGCGTTGGCGGCGCTGCGCATGAGCTTGATCGTGTCGAAGGCGGAGGTGATCAGCGAGGTCATGCAGTTGCCGCCGCCCGGAACGGCCGGGGTTCCGCAGGTCTTGTCCACGGGGGCGGCCGGCGCGGCCTCGGCCTGGACGGTCAGGCCGGAGACCACCGCGACGGCGGCGACCCCGCAGGCGACGGTGCGTTTCAGGCGGGACAGGATTTCCACGTCAGGATCGTCTTTCTTCTCGGTTCGGAAGAGTATTTCTTCTCGACAAAGACGGATCGTAGACCTCGGAAATCGCCGTCCCGCGATTCCTTGCGGAATCCATACGGCAGGGTCTAGAGGTCTGCCCTTTCGTGCACCGCCCGGTCCGGGGAATTGAGGTCCAGTCGCAATACCGGTACTCGGGGATTGTTGGACAGTTGGCTGCCTGTCCGGGAGCTTCCTGGATGTCATGTCCCCGGCAGCTGAGCCGACGACGGGTGAGCGATTCGAACAAGCCCCCGCTACGCAGAGATCCCGCCCGATCACCAGGACCGGACGGGATCTCGTGACCGTTCACGGGCCGGACTCGTGAGCGGTCGTTCGAACCGGGAGGAATCCCCTATCGGGAGCCTCCGGCGGCGAGGGGGACGGGGGCGCCGTGGCGGGCGGTGAGCTCCAGCTTCTCCAGCAGCTCGGAGGGGGACACGGTGATCACGGGGCAGGGTGCGTGGGTGCGGCAGTGGCGGGTGACGGAGCCGTGCAGCAGGTGGTCGAGGCGGCTGTGTCCGCCGGCTCCGACCACGATGAGGTCGTCCGGGCCGGCGGCGGCGACCAGGGCCGGTCCGGCCGGGCCGCGGATGACCAGGGGGTGGTGGACGAGGCCGCCGGGGTAGCCGCCGTAGGCCTGGTCGAAGGTGGTGTCCAGGCGCCTGCGGGCGGCATGCTCCAGTTCGGAGAGGGGCCGCAGGCTGTCGCGGTCCGTCGGCTCCCAGGCCGTCAGCGGGACGAGCGTCGCCGTGCGCCGGGCGGCCTCGTCGACGGCGCGGTACAGGGCGGCGAGGCTGCTCAACGATCCATTGAGTCCGACGATCACCCGCGTGGTGCCGGTCATGGCCGTTCAACTCCTTCCCGGTGTTCCGTTGCCTCCAGTGAAACCCGCCGCGAGGGTGGGGGTGCCTCTATGTCCTTCGTCAAGGATGTGGTGCCGGTTTTGGTGCTGTTGGGGGTGGTCATGCGGCGGGGGTGGCGGCTGGGGTTCGGGATTCGTAGAGGGTGCCGTCGCGGAGCATGGCGAACAGGACGCTGATGC
>NZ_JAQYWW010000372.1:0-688 GCF_036322525.1 Streptomyces sp. BE20
CCCCCGGGAGATGATCTCCTCGATCACGTCGGGGGTGGTGACGGCCGAGAGGGTGTCGAAGACGGCCTGGGCCCAGGGGCTCATCTTCTCGCTCTCGCTGCCCGGCAGGTAGCCGAGCTCCTGGCCGCCGACCGCGTAGAGGGGCCGGAAGACCATCACCTTCCGGTGCTGCTGCCGCTCCAGGACCGCCTCCAGCCCGGCGCAGAGCGCCAGCGCGGACTTCCCCGTCCCGGCCCGGCCGCCCATGGAGACGATGCCGACCTCCGGGTCGAGCAGGAGGTCCAGTGCGACCCGCTGCTCGGCGCTGCGGCCGCGCAGTCCGAACGCCTCGCGTTCTCCGCGCACCAGCCGGACGCGGCCGTCGCCGGTGACCCGGCCGAGCGCCCGGCCGCGCTCGGAGGTGAGCACGAGTCCGGTGTGCACGGGGAGGTCGCTGACGCCCTCGATGGACACCGCGGCGTCGTGGCCGGCCGAGAACAGCGCGTCGACGTCGTCGGCCGCCACGTGCAGCTCGGACATGCCGGTCCACCCGGAGGTGACCGCCAGCTCGGCCCGGTACTCCTCGGCGAGCAGCCCGACCGAGGACGCCTTGATCCGCAGCGGGAGGTCCTTGGAGACGACGGTGACGTCGTACCCCTCGGCCTGCAGGTTCCGCGCGACCGCGAGGATGCGGGTGTCCGCCTCGCCG
>NZ_JAQYWW010000373.1:0-218 GCF_036322525.1 Streptomyces sp. BE20
CACGATGAGTACTGCTCCTTGATACCTCAACAGGCCAGCCCGAATGTGCTCCTTGAAGGTCGGTCAAGAAGTGGCAAAGTCGCGAGAACGGTGCAGGTCGCGAAGGGTCCTCCCCGCGCCCGCGGGGGTCAGCCGGGCGAGATCACGGCCTCGGGGGACCCTCACCTGACCTCCCCGCGCCCGCGGGTGTCAGCCGTGGAGCCCGTGACTCAACCCGA
>NZ_JAQYWW010000374.1:0-304 GCF_036322525.1 Streptomyces sp. BE20
GGGGGGGGGGGGGGGTCCAAACCCCCCCAACCACAAACCAACCACACCCCCCCCCCCCCCCACACCCACACACCCCACCCCCCCCCCCCCCCCCCCCCCCCCCACACCCCACCACAACCACAACACCCACAACCAACAAACCCACCCCCCCCACAACGCACCCCCACCCCACCCCCCCCCCCCACACCCCACCCCCCCCCCCCCCCCCCCCCCCCAAACAACACCCCAAAACACACCCCCCCCCCCAAACCCACCCACCACCCAAACACCCCCCAAACACCCCCCCACAAAACCCAACACCCAC
>NZ_JAQYWW010000375.1:0-321 GCF_036322525.1 Streptomyces sp. BE20
CTTTCATTCTCCGGCGAGCTGAGTGAGCTACGGCGCCGGGCTCTCTCCTCCCAGACGCGACGCTCGTCCTCTCTGCAGAGCTGGCGCTGGATCAGGGGGTCCCTCTCCTGGTCGTGCAGGCCGTGGTCCGCTCGCTGATCACCCTCAACGGCCTCACCTACGCCCCGACCGGCGGCATCGTCGCGGCCCCCACCACCTCACTGCCCGAGGACATCGGCGGCGCGCGGAACTGGGACTACCGCTACACCTGGCTGCGGGACGCCGCGATCACCCTCTCCTCCCTGCTGCGCACCGGCTACCGGGACGAGGCCAAGGCCTGGC
>NZ_JAQYWW010000376.1:0-1147 GCF_036322525.1 Streptomyces sp. BE20
ATCAGCGAGGTCCAGGCCGCGATCGCACAGAAGACCAACGGCGTCGTCATCGTCGTCCCCGACCCCGCCGTCGGACCCCAGGTCGTCCAGGCCGCCAAGGACGCCAAGGTCGCCCTGCTCACCTCCGACGACCAGATCTGCGCCAACGGCCCCGACCCGTCCGTGTGCGCGAAGGACAACCTCGTCCCGCGGATCGGCTTCTCCGGTGCCCAGATGGGCGGCGAGGTCGGCAAGCGCGCCGCGGAGGAGTTCAAGAAGGCGGCCTGGAAGCCTGCGGAGACCCGCACCATCTCCGCCTGGAAGCAGGACGTCACCGTCTGCGGCGACCGCGTGAAGGCCGCGAAGGAGGCTTTCGGCACGGTCGCGCCCGGCGTCCAGAACATCGACGTCGCCACCGACAACACCCCCACCGGCGCCCAGGACAAGATTGCCGCCACCGTCACCGCCAACCCCGGCGTCAAGAACTGGGTCGTCTGGGGCTGCAACGACGAGAACGTCCAGGGCGGCGTCACCGCACTGGAGAACGCCGGCATCGGCGCCGACCGCGTCATCGGCGTGGGCCTCGGCGCCTACCTCGCCTGCAAGAACTGGGGCTCCGGCAAGCCCTCGGGCATGAAGGCCGCCCTCTTCATCAACGGCAAGGACGTCGGCGCCCTCGCCGTCCAGACCATGTACGACAAGCTCAAGAACGGCAAGGAGTTCCCGAAGGAGGCGTTCGCGCCGACCACCATGGTCGATGCCACCACCTGGAAGACCGCCGGCGTCACCTGCAGCTGACACCGCACCCCTGAACGGTCGGTACGGCCTGGCCACGCCGACCCGCCCGCGCCTCCGGCTCCGTCAGCTGCCCTGACCATGGGGCCGGAGGCGTACGGGCCCTGCTCCTGCCGTCCCTCGCGGCGGACTCGGCCCCTGATCGACTTCATCTACCCTCCGTCCGACCTCGCGAGGAACTCTCATGCGCGAAGCCCACACGCCGACTCCCGACCCGGGGCCATCGGGGACGGCCGGTGTTCACCAGGTCACCAAGCGGTTCGGCGCGGTACGGGCCCTCGGCGGAGTCACCCTCGACTTCCCCGCCGGTCAGGTCACCGCCCTCATGGGCGAGAACGGCGCGGGCAAGTCCACCCTCCTCAAGATCCTCACC
>NZ_JAQYWW010000377.1:0-329 GCF_036322525.1 Streptomyces sp. BE20
GGGTCGAGCGAGGCGCGCAGCTGCGGCTGGTAGTAGCGGGCGGCGGCGACGTCGGCGACCGCGAGCAGCGCGGCGGCGGCCGGTGCGGGCTCGGCCAGGAAGCCCGCGAAGAAGCGGGCCTGGTGTTCGCGGTGCACGGGGTCGCTGTAGCTCGCGTGGCAGCTGGCGACGACCAGGGGCCGGAAGCTCGTTTCACCACTGTCGGGGTGGACCATCCGCAGCGTGAGTTTGCCGATGTCCACCACCTGTGACGGGTCCACCACCGCGTCCGGGATGCTGTCGCCCAGCACCCAGACGCCGCTGCGGCCCTCGATCCGGGTGGTCTCCAC
>NZ_JAQYWW010000378.1:0-316 GCF_036322525.1 Streptomyces sp. BE20
GACGAAGAGGGCCGACGCCTGCCGCTACCCCCGCCTGCGCGGGGAGGACAACGGTGGCACCTGCGGCGTCGGCGCCGTCAGCGGCTGACCCCCGCGCCTGCGGGGAGGACATCACCGGCATCCTGGCACTCGCCGTCGGCTCGGCTGACCCCCGCGCCAGCGGGGAGGACACGGTGGCCGTGGCGAGGCCGATCATGATGGACGGCTGACCCCCGCGCCTGCGGGGAGGACCTCCCCGTCGCGGTCGACGTCAGCATCATCGGCGGCTGACCCCCGCGCCTGCGGGGAGGACGCCGCGTAGACCTTGCGGCACGAC
>NZ_JAQYWW010000379.1:0-731 GCF_036322525.1 Streptomyces sp. BE20
ACACGATCGTACGGCAGAGACTCCAGGTCGATCCGGGAGGCCGCCGGGGTGCCGGTCGGGGCGAAGACGACCGTCAGCAGGCGCTCCTGGACGGCGACGGTGAGCGCCCGCCGCCGGTCCTCGCCTCTGGCGAGCGTGGCGACGGAACCGCCCAACCTGCCCTCGCCGAGGAAGGACTGACCGGAGCCGAGGGCCACCGTGCCGGTCACCGACGACACGGTGACCGTGAACGCCGAGGAGGTGCCGGAGGCGGAGACCGGCGGCCGCGCGGTGCTGGTGCCGTCCTCGCCGAACAGTCGGGCAGGTAGGCCACGTTGATGTCCTGGGTGAACTCGACGCGGTACGCGGGTGCGTCGTCCGGTGCGACGGTGAGGTCGAACCTCACCGGTACATCGCTCGCCTCGCCTACGACGGCCTCCCGGCTCTCGATCGTCGCGAGGGCCAGGCACGGCGGGACCGCCGCTTCCCCGGCCCGCCTCGGCATGCCGGCGAGGTAGCGGATCAGGACGTAGACCGCGAGCAGGAACGCTCCCCCGACGATCAGCGGCACACTCCCCAGGACGATCCCGACAACGACGCCCGCCAGGAACACCCCCGTCACACCGCCCGTGAAGAACCCCCGAGCGAGCATGACAGACCTGTTCTGCGTGGGCGGCGGCGCGGCGCCCGTGGTAATCGTCATACGGGCGATTGTGCTGGGCTCAGGTGACCTCCGGTAGGTGTCAGCCCTC
>NZ_JAQYWW010000380.1:0-1334 GCF_036322525.1 Streptomyces sp. BE20
ACGGTGCCGCAGGAGTGCTGGTTGGGGTCGATCAGCGGGGCGAGCGCCGCGGGGGCCTGGAGGCGGTCGTCCAGGTGGAGCCGCAGCTCGCCCAGAAAGGACAGGTCCGGGCGCAGGCCCGTCAGGACGATGACCTCGTCCAGATCCTCGGCGCGGTGGCCGTCCTCGGAGACGAGGGCGAGTCTGTCGCCGGCCTGTTCGACGCCGGCGGCCCGAAAGCCTGTGAGTGCACTGGCGTGCCCGTTCTGGACGGCGGCCTTGGCTGCCTGTCCCAGTGCACCGCGCGCCGGGAGCTGGTCGGCGCTGCCGCCGCCGAAGGTCGAGCCGGTGATGCCGCGACGCAGGATCCACACCGCGTGAGTGCCGGTCTCCTCCTCGGCGAGGTCGGCGAGCACGGCGAGGGCTGTGAAGGCGGAGGCGCCGGAGCCGACGACGGCGGTCCGCCTGCCCGCGTACCGGGTGCGCACGGCGGGGTCCCTCAGGTCGGGGACGCGATAGGAGATGCGGGCGGCGTGCGTCTTCTCGCCGATCGCCGGGAGGCCGTCGGCGCCGAGGGGGCTGGGGGTGGACCAGGTGCCGGAGGCGTCGATGACCGCGGCAGCGGTGATCCGCTCCTCACGGCCGTCGGCGGTGGTGACGTGGACGGTGAAGGGCTGGTCCTCACGGCCGGAGTCGACCACGCGGTCGCGGCCGCTGCGGGCGACGCCGGTCACCTGGCTGTCGTAGCGGACCTTGTCAGCGAGGGCGTCGGCGAGCGGCTGCAGGTACAGCTCGGCCCAGTCGGCGCCGGTCGGGTAGGTCGCACCGTCCGGGCGGGTCCAGCCGGTGGGGGCGAGGATCTTCTCAGCAGCGGGGTCAACGAGCTCGGCCCAGGTGGAGAACAGCCGCACGTGGCCCCACTCGCGCACCGCGGCGCCGGCCAACGGTCCCGCTTCGAGCACCAGCGGGGTCAGACCGCGTGCGGTGATGTGGGCGGCGGCGGCCAGGCCGATCGGGCCGGCGCCGATGACGAGGACTGGCAGGTCGTGGCCTTCGGGCATGGCGATGGTCTCCTTCGAGGTGAGCGGTCGGTGGAGATGAACCGCCCCTCTGATTCGATGAATATCGATGTTCTGGCGATCTCGACCTTGCCACTCGGGTTCGACAGATGTCAACATAGACATATGTCGAATTCGGAGTCGGCGGTCCTGGAGCCCAAGGCCGTGCCCTGCTGCCCGCCGATCACCTCGGCGGAGCTGTCGGCCGAGGACGCGGTACTGATGGCCGCGATGTTCAAGGCGCTGTCCGACCCGGTGAGGCTGCGGCTGTTCTCGAAGATCGCCTCACACCCGGGC
>NZ_JAQYWW010000381.1:0-286 GCF_036322525.1 Streptomyces sp. BE20
CGGCGAGGCGGACACCCGCATCCTCGCGGTCGCGCGGAACCTGCAGGCCGAGGGGTACGACGTCACCGTCGTCTCCAAGGACCTCCCGCTGCGGATCAAGGCGTCCTCGGTCGGGCTGCTCGCCGAGGAGTACCGGGCCGAACTCGCGGTCACCTCCGGGTGGACCGGCATGTCCGAGCTGCACGTGGCGGCCGACGACGTCGACGCGCTGTTCTCGGCCGGCCACGACACCGCGGTGTCCATCGAGGGCGTCAGCGACCTCCCCGTGCACACCGGACTCGTGCTC
>NZ_JAQYWW010000382.1:0-368 GCF_036322525.1 Streptomyces sp. BE20
CCCCGGGTACCCCCCCAGCTCCACGATCTCCGCGCCACCGATAACCCGAAAAAAGTCAACTCCGACCTCGACGTCAAACCCAACCCCCCCCGGACCCCCCCCCCCCTGGACAGCAACTGCGTCAGACCCATCCAACGCAACCGCACCCGCCCCCCCACCTGCGCCATTGTATAAAACCATGTCCCCCCCGGCACCGAAACCGCAGGCCCCCCCCACCCCCGCGCCAAACGGCCCCCCCGCCGCCAAAAAACCCCCCCCTACACGCGGAAAGCCCACCAACCCCACGCGGTCCCCCGTGACGCTAAAGCGCCACGGCCCCGTCGGCAGCGGACCCCCTGCGAAACGTCGACCTCCCCACCGCGAACCAC
>NZ_JAQYWW010000383.1:0-407 GCF_036322525.1 Streptomyces sp. BE20
CCGGCCTGGGGGGGCGCGCTGGCGCCCCGGCCCGGCCGCCCGCCCCGCCTGGGGCGCCTGCTGCGCCCTTGGGGGGGGGTGGGGGGGTGGTATGCCCCCCCGCCCCGCCCAGGCCCGCGGCCCCCGGCGCGCCCGTCCCGCGGGCCGCCGCCTCGGCTCGGGCCGCGGCCCGGGCCCCCCGCGCCGCCGCCGGCGGCCGCCGCCCGGCCCGGCCGCCCCCCCCCCCCCCGCCCCCCCCCCCCCCCCCCCACCGGGGCCCCCCCCCCCCCCCCCCCGCGCCCCCCCCGAGCCCCCCCCCCCCCCCCCCCCCCCCCGCCCCACCCAACCACCCCCCCCCCCCCCCCCACAAACCCACACCCCACCCCACCACCCCCCCCCCCCCCCCCCCCACCCCCCCCCCCCCCCCC
>NZ_JAQYWW010000384.1:0-1924 GCF_036322525.1 Streptomyces sp. BE20
CATCGTGGTCCTCTTCCTCACCGGCTTCTTCGTCTACGGCCCGCAGTCCTCGTTCTGGGCGCTCTGCCCCGACATCGCCGGCAAGCGGATGGCCGGCACCGCCACCGGCGCCGTCAACTGCTTCGCCTACCTCTTCGCCGGGACCGCCGAGCCCTTCATCGGCGGCCTGATGGACAGCACCGGCAACACCAGCCTCATCTTCCTCTTCGTGGCCGGGTGCTGCGGGTGCAGCGCGCTCGTCGCCCTCACGATCCGACGCTAGGCGGAACCGGACATGACGCACCCCAGCACCGTGAACTCCGTACCCCGCACGCCACTCCCGCCGACCGCGGCCGTCTGGTCCGGGCCCGAGAAGGGGTTCAGCGTGGAACAGCAGCCCCTCCCCCGGCTCCTGCCCGGCGAGGTCCTGGTCCGCATCGAACTGGCCACCGTGTGCGGCAGCGACCTGCACACCATCGCCGGCCACCGGCCCACCCCGCTGCCGACCGTCCTGGGGCACGAGGCCGTCGGCGTCGTCGAGGCCGTCGGCGGCTCCCCCGTCCTCGCCGACGGCCGGCCCGTCGTCCCCGGCCAGCGGGTCACCTGGACGATCGGCACCTCCTGCGGCACCTGTCGGCGCTGCACCCGCGGCGTCCCGCAGAAGTGCGAGAGCGTCCGCAAGTACGGCCACGAGGCCATCACCGACCACTGGCGGTACAACGGCGGTCTCGCCACCCACTGCCACCTGGTCGCGGGCACCGGCCTGGTCGCCGTCCCCGAGGAGCTGCCCGCCGAGGTCGCCGCACCCGCGAACTGCGCCACCGCCACCGTCGTGTGCGCGGCCCGGCGCACCGAACTCGCGGCCGGCGACAACGTGGTCGTGATCGGTTGCGGCATGCTCGGCCTCACCGCCGTCGCCTACGCCCTCGACCGCGGCGCCCGGAACGTCATCGCCTGCGACGTCGACGCGGGCCGGCGGCACCTGGCGCTGGAGTTCGGGGCCGATGTCGCCTGCTCCCCGGGCGCGCTGGAGACGGCGGTCAAGGAGTTCGGCGCGGACGTCGTCCTCGAACTGTCCGGCCACCACAGGGCCGTCCAGTCGGCCCTGGACCTGGTCGGGCTGGACGGGCGCGTGGCCCTCGTCGGCTCCGTCTCCCCCGGTCCGCAGGTGGCCTTCGAACCCAACACCTTCGTCCGCAACCTCACCCGCGTGGTCGGCAGCCACAACTACACGGTCGAGGACCTCACCGAGGCGGTCGACTTCCTCGTCCGCACCCCGGTGCAGGACCGGTTCGCCCGGCTCGTCCCCGACTCCTTCCCCCTCACGGACATCGACGCGGCCGTCGCCGTGGCCCGCACCGGGGCAGCCCCCCGGATCGCCGTCCACATGGGCTGACCACCCCCCTCGCTGCCGGGTCGACGCCCCTGGCCCCTCATCAGGGCCGTCGGCCCGGCGTCCAACCGCACGGCCGCCCGTCCGACCGCACGGGCCACCTCCCTGCTCCCTCTTCCTGCCACGGAGTCCGCCATGTCGAATCCGCACCCCGAGCACCTGCTCAACCACATCGCCGGCCGCTGGTCGCCCTCGATCACGGGGCAGGTGCGACCGAACCTGAATCCGGCGGACACCTCCGACGTGATCGGCGAGTTCACGGAGTCCGGAGCCGGTGACGCCACCGCCGCCGTCACCGCGGCGGCCGCCGCCCAGCGGGACTGGGACGCGGTCGGGCCGATCGAACGCGCCAAGCTGCTCAAGGCCGCGGCGGCCCTGATCACCGAGCGCTCCGAGCTGTTCGCCGAGGCGATCACCAGGGAGCAGGGCAAGCGCCTGTCCGAGGGCCGGGGCGAGGTGGCGCGCTCGCTGACCATCCTGGACTTCACCATCGGCGAGGCCCGCCGCATCAACGGCGTCACCACCCCGGCCGAGGAGCCGCGCACCCTCGCC
>NZ_JAQYWW010000385.1:0-280 GCF_036322525.1 Streptomyces sp. BE20
ACGGTGCCGCAGGAGTGCTGGTTGGGGTCGATCAGCGGGGCGAGCGCCGCGGGGGCCTGGAGGCGGTCGTCCAGGTGGAGCCGCAGCTCGCCCAGAAAGGACAGGTCCGGGCGCAGGCCCGTCAGGACGATGACCTCGTCCCAAGGCCGTGCCCTGCTGCCCGCCGATCACCTCGGCGGAGCTGTCGGCCGAGGACGCGGTACTGATGGCCGCGATGTTCAAGGCGCTGTCCGACCCGGTGAGGCTGCGGCTGTTCTCGAAGATCGCCTCACACCCGGGC
>NZ_JAQYWW010000386.1:0-275 GCF_036322525.1 Streptomyces sp. BE20
CGTGAGCCCTGGCCGATCCGGGAGAGGACGGTGAGCAGGACGTTGCGTTCCAGCGACTGCGCCTCGTCCACGATCACGAAGGCGTCGTGCAGGGAACGCCCGCGGATGTGGGTGAGCGGCAGGACCTCCAGCATCCCCCGGGAGATGATCTCCTCGATCACGTCGGGGGTGGTGACGGCCGAGAGGGTGTCGAAGACGGCCTGGGCCCAGGGGCTCATCTTCTCGCTCTCGCTGCCCGGCAGGTAGCCGAGCTCCTGGCCGCCGACCGCGTAGAG
>NZ_JAQYWW010000387.1:0-1522 GCF_036322525.1 Streptomyces sp. BE20
CCGGATCACCCGGTCCAGATGCGCCTCGTCCGCGTCGATCAGTGGCACGTCCTCGGCCACACCGGCCGCGTGCACGACCGCGTCGACCCGACCGACCACGGCCAGCAACGCCTCCACCGCGGACCGGTCCGCCAGATCACAGGCGTGGATCTCCGCCATCGGCAGCTCGGCCAGCAGCTCCGCCGCCCCGGGCGCCTGAGATCCACGCCGGGAGAGCAGCACCAGCCGCTCCGCACCGTTCGCCGCCGCCCACCGCGCCACCTCGACGCCCAGACCACCCGTCCCACCGGCGATCAACACCGTGCCCCGAGGCTTCCAGACCGACCCGGAACCCACCGGCGCGTGAACGAGACGACGAACGAGCACGCCACCGCCGCGCACCGCGACCTGGTCCTCCGCGCCCAACGCGCCACCCAGGACAGCAGCAACACGACCCACCGCCCGGCGGTCCAACTCGACCGGCAGATCGAGCAGACCGCCCCACATCCCGGGGTGCTCCAACCCCACCGCCCGGCCGAAGCCCCACAGCTGCGCCTGGTCGATCTCTCCAACGCCGTCCGCCGGTCCGGTGACCAACGCGTTCCGGGTCACGAACCACAGCGGCGTCCTGCACCCGGTGTCCACCAGCGTCCGGACCAGGTCGAGCGCATCGGCCAGGGACGTCGGCGACGCGACGAGACCCGTGACGTCCAGACCCGCCAGCTGCTCCCGGCCGGTCACCTGCAGCACTGAAGCGCCCAGTGCCGCCAGCACCTCGGCAAGGCCGTGGACGTCCTCGCCGACCACCGCCCACACACCGTCGAGCCGGGCTTCGGCGGACACGGTCGCCGGCTCCCAGTCGACCCGGTACCGCCAGCCGTCGACCAACGACCGTTCCCGGCCCTGCGCCCGCCAGGTGGCCAGCGCCGGCACGAGGCTCTCAAGTGCCGTCGCCGTGACGCCCAGCTGGTCGGCCAAGGTCAGCAGGTCACCGCGCTCGATGGTGGCCCAGAAGTCGGCGTCCTCACGGTCCGGCCCGGAGGTCCGGCCGACGGGCGCCTCGTCGGGCCAGTACCGCCGGCGCTGGAAGGCGTAGGTCGGCAGCTCGGCCGGTCGGACGCCGGTGAACAGCGGCGACCAGTCGACCGGAACGCCGTTGACGTGCAGGGTCGCGAGTGCCGTCAGCGCGGTGGTCGCTTCGTCGCGGTCGCGGCGCAGCAGGGGCGCGGTGACGGCGTCGGGCTGCTGGACGAGCGCGGACAGCACGCCGTCCGGGCCCAGTTCGACGAACCTGGTGACGCCGTCGAGCGCTTCGAGGGCGTCGGCGAAGCGGACGGGCTTGCGGACCTGGTCCACCCAGTACTCCGGGTCCGACCACTGCCCGACACCGACCTGACGACCAGTCACCGACGAAACCGCCGGGACCGAAGGCTCGGCGAAGGACAACCCACGCACCACGGCGCGGAAGTCCTCCAACATCGGCTCCATCAACCGGGAGTGGAACGCGTGACTGGTCCGCAGACGGCTGGACTTCCAACCCCGC
>NZ_JAQYWW010000388.1:0-309 GCF_036322525.1 Streptomyces sp. BE20
GGGGGGGGGGGGGGGGGTGGGGGGGGCGCCGCGCCCCCGGCCTGGGGGCCCGCCGACCACGGCCCCCCGGGCGCGGGGGGGGGGGGGGGGGGCGCCCGCCCCCCCCCCCCCCCCCCCCCCGCCCCCCCCCCCCCGCCCCCGCGCCCACCCCGCCGCCCGCACAGCCGCCCCCCCCCCCCGCCCCCCCCCACCGCCCCCCGCGCCCCCCCCCCCCCCCCCCCGCCCCCCCCCCCCCGCCGCCGCCCGGCCCCCACCACAAAACCAACCCCCCGCCGCGGGGGGCAGGGGGGCCGCCCCCCCACCGCCACA
>NZ_JAQYWW010000389.1:0-315 GCF_036322525.1 Streptomyces sp. BE20
CAGTTGTGCTGCGTGGGGGGCGCGCGCGCTCGGGTCGACGGCGTCCGGCACCGCGCGGGGCGTCCGCGGTGCACGCCCCGCGGCCCCCCCCGGGCCCCCACCCCCCCCCCCGCCCCCCCCCACACCCCCCCCCCCGGCCCCCCCACCCCCCCCCCCCCCACCGCCAACCCCCCGTCGAACCCCAGCCCCACATGACCATGCCCCACCCCAACCCAACCAAACACACAAAACACAACCCAAAAAAAACACAAAAAAACACAAAAAAACAACAAAAACACACACCCACAAACAACAAAAAAAACAAAAAAAAACAAA
>NZ_JAQYWW010000390.1:0-307 GCF_036322525.1 Streptomyces sp. BE20
CTTCCGTGGCCGTGACGACCGCCCCTCGGGTGGTAGCGGTGGCGGTTACCGTGGCCGCGATGACCGTCCGTCCGGTGGTTTCGGTCGTGACCGTGACGACCGTGGCGGCGACCGCGGCGGCTTCCGTCGTGACGACCGCCCCTCGGGTGGTAGCGGTGGCGGCTTCCGTGGCCGTGACGACCGCCCCTCCGGTGGCAGCGGCGGCGGTTACCGTGGCCGCGATGACCGTCCGTCCGGGGGATTCGGTCGTGACCGTGACGACCGTGGCGGCGACCGCGGCGGCTTCCGTCGTGACGACCGCCCCTCC
>NZ_JAQYWW010000391.1:0-346 GCF_036322525.1 Streptomyces sp. BE20
GGGGGGGGCCGGGCCCCCCGCGAGCCGGCCCCCCCCCCGCACCCCCCCCACCACCACACCCCCCCCCCCCACCACACACCGAACACAACAACAGCAAAACACACCCCAAACAAAACCCAAACAACCCCTCCCCCAAAAACCCACAAACAAAAACCCCCCCCCCCCACAACAACAAAAACCCCAACCAAAACACAAAAAAAACACCAACCACCCACACAAAAACAAACCCCCCAAAAAAAACAACAACAACCCCCCCCCCCCCCCCCCCCCCCCCCAGAAAAACCCCCTAGCCAAATCCCCCAAAAAAACACACACCCCCCCCAAAAAAAACACCAAAAAAAACAAC
>NZ_JAQYWW010000392.1:0-315 GCF_036322525.1 Streptomyces sp. BE20
CGGGGCGCGGGGGGGGGGGGGGGGGGGGGGGGGGCGGGGGGGGTCGGGCCGGGCCGGGGCGGCCGGGGCGCCGGGGGGGCCCCGCCCCCCCCCCCCCCCCCCCCACCCGCACCCCCCCCGCCCCCCCCCCCCCCCCCCCCCCCCGACAACCCCCCCCCGCCGCCCCCGCCGAACCCCCCCCCCCCCGCGCCCCCCCGGGGAACCGCGCCACCCCCCGCCCCCCCCCCCCCCCCCCCCCCCCCCCCCCCCCCCCCCCCCCCCCCCCCCCCCCCCCCCCCCCCCCCCCCCCCCCCCCCACCCCCCCCCCCCCCCCCC
>NZ_JAQYWW010000393.1:0-353 GCF_036322525.1 Streptomyces sp. BE20
CCCGCGGGGCGGGGCCGCGCCCCACCGGCGGGCCGGCTCGCGCGGCTCGGGGGGCTGCCAGGGCGCCCCCGGCCGGCGCGCCGGGCGCGGACCCACGCAGGGGCCCCTCCGCCGCGCCCCCGCCCGCGCCCCCGCCGCCCCCCCCCCCCCCCCGCCCCCGCCCCCCGCGGCGCCCCGGCCCCCCCCCCCACCCCCCCGCGCCCCCCACAACACCCCACCCCCCGCACCCAACCCCGCGCCCGGCGCCCCCCCCCTTGGTTACCGCGCGTGCTCACTCGCTCCCTCCACGACGCACTTCCGATCTTGGCCACGACCCGGTGGACCTCGGCGGTGGTGGCGTGCTCGACCCGGAG
>NZ_JAQYWW010000394.1:0-326 GCF_036322525.1 Streptomyces sp. BE20
AGGGGGGGGGGGGGGGGGTGGAGCGCAGAAGGCCCCGGGGTTGGGTTACCAAAGTGGCACCGGCGGGGGAGGGCGGCATTTACCGGGGGGGGGGGCAGCAGAGGGGGGTGGGCGGCGGCGGCGGGGGCGCCCCCCCCCCCCCCCCCCCCCCCCCCCCCCCCCCCCCCCGCCCCCCCCCCACGCCCCCCCCCCCCCCGGCCCCCCCCGGCCCCGCGCCCCCCCCCCCGGCGCCCGCCCCCCCCCCCCCCCCCCCCCCCCCCCCCCGCCCCCCCCCCCCCCCCCCCACCCCCCGCCCCCCCACCCGCCCCACTTTCCACGCCTAATAA
>NZ_JAQYWW010000395.1:0-317 GCF_036322525.1 Streptomyces sp. BE20
CTGGGCCGTGTCTCAGTCCCAGTGTGGCCGGTCGCCCTCTCAGGCCGGCTACCCGTCGTCGCCTTGGTAGGCCATAACCCCACCAACAAGCTGATAGGCCGCGGGCTCATCCTGCACCGCCGGAGCTATACACCGACCCCCATGCGGAGTAATGTCATATCCTGTATTAGACACCTTTTCCATGGCTTGTCCAAGACTGCAGGGCAGATAGCCCACGTGTTACTCACCCGTTCGCCACTGATCCACCCCGAAGGGCTTCACCGATCGACTTGCATGACTTAAGCACGCCGCCAGCGTTCGTCCTGAGCCAGGATCAA
>NZ_JAQYWW010000396.1:0-301 GCF_036322525.1 Streptomyces sp. BE20
GGGGGGGGGGGGGGGGGGGGGGGGGGGGGGGGGGGGGGGGGGGGGGGGGGGGGGGGGGGGGGGGGGGGGGGGGGGGGCGGGGGGGGGGGGGGGGGGGGCGGCGCGGGGGGGGGGGGCGGGGCGGGCGGGGGGGGCGGCCCGGGGGGGGGGGGGGGGCGCGGCGCGGGGGGGGGAGGGGGGCGCCGGGCCGGAGGGGGGGGGGGGGGGCGGGGGGGGGGCGGGGCCGGCAGCGCGGCGGACCCCGCCGCGCCCCCCCCCCCGCCCCCCCCCACCCCCCCCCACCCCCCCCCCCCCCCCCCCC
>NZ_JAQYWW010000397.1:0-337 GCF_036322525.1 Streptomyces sp. BE20
TCTGCGGCGGTGGGGTTGTGGGGCTTCTTCGGCCCTCCGGCCAGGTCGGGGTGGTGGGGTCGTGGGTGGGCGCCGTGGGTGGTGTGTGTGGCGGGGGTGGTGGTGGGGGGGGGGGGGGGGGGGGGGGGCGGCGCGGGCGGGCGGGGCCCCCCCCCCCCCCCGCCGCGCCCCCGGCGGGGCGCCCGGCCCCCCCCCCCCACACCCACACCCACACCCCCCCCCCCCAAAACACAACTAACCACCAACAAAAAAAAAAAAAAAAAAAGAAAAAAAAAACACCAACAAAAACCCACTTTCGCAGGCACCCCCCCCCAGCACAAAAACACCAAAAAACAAA
>NZ_JAQYWW010000398.1:0-306 GCF_036322525.1 Streptomyces sp. BE20
CGTTTTTTAAAACAAAACAAACACCCCAAAAAAAAAAAAAAAAATCGGCACGGCCATACAAAAAAAAAATAAGCAACACAAAGCGCTAACAAAGCTAGAAAAAAAAGAACAACATCCATATATGTTTGTTTTAAAAACCAAAATGCCAAAAAAAAAAAAAAAAAACAACAAAAAAACAAAAAAAAAAAAAAAAAAAAAAAATTAAAAAAAAACAACCAAAAAAAAAAAACAAAAAAAAAATAAAAAAATAGCGACCAAAACACCCCGAAACACCCAGAAAACCACCCCCCCCCCCCCCCCCCCCCC
>NZ_JAQYWW010000399.1:0-409 GCF_036322525.1 Streptomyces sp. BE20
ACCGGACAGGTCGAGCCGGACCGGGCGGTCCGCGGGCAGCCGGAACTGGGGATCAAACAGACGAGGCAGCGTCAGGATGGTGGAGCTGCCGTGCCGCGCTACCTGGTACTCCTCGCCGTCGGGGTGGGCGGCGACCGTCCGGTGGCGGGGCGGCCTTCGTCCTCGGCCCCCCCGCCCGGGCCCCTCTCGCGGGCCGGGCCCGGCCCCCCCCCCCCCCCGCCCCCCCCCCCAACCCCCCCCCCCCCCCCCACCCCCCCCCCCCCCCCCCCCCCCCCCCCCGCCCCCCCCCCCCCCCCCCCCCCCGCCGGCGGCGCCCGCCCCGGCCACCAGCGCCCGGGCCACGCCAACACCGCCCCCCCCCCCGACCCCCCCCCCCCCCCCCACCCCCCCCCCCCCCCCCCCCCCCCCC
>NZ_JAQYWW010000400.1:0-342 GCF_036322525.1 Streptomyces sp. BE20
GGGGGGGGGGGGGGGGGGGGGGGGGGGGGGGGGGGGGGGGGGTGGGGGGGGGGGGGGGAGGGAGGCGGGTCGGGGGGGACCAGACCTCGCGACCGACCACCACACACACCACAAACCATAAAAAAAAAACCCCACCACCCACAAAAAACAAAAAAAAAAAAAAAAAAAAAAAAAAACCCCACAACAACAACAACCCCACACCCCACCCCCCACACAAAAAAACCACCCCACCCCACACAGGCCCCCGCCAAAAACAACCACCCACACCCCCCCCACCCCCCCCCCAACACACCCCGCAAAAAAACACCCCCCCCCACCAAACAAAAAAAAAACAAACACACC
>NZ_JAQYWW010000401.1:0-307 GCF_036322525.1 Streptomyces sp. BE20
GGGGGGCCCCCCGGGCGCCCCCGCACTCCAAGCCCAACCACCCACACAAAAACCCACCCACCCCCAACCCCCCGGCGGCAAAGCCCCCCCCCCCCCCCCCAAGAACACCCCGGGGGTATACGGGCCCCGCGCCCCCCCCCCCAAACACCCCCCCCCCCCCCAACCCCACCCCACCCCCCCCACCCACCCCCCCCACCCCCCAACCAAACACCAACCACAACACACCCCACAACAAAAACCACCACACCCCCCCCCAAACTAAACCAACACCACCCCCCACAAAACACCCCCCAACACCCCACACCAC
>NZ_JAQYWW010000402.1:0-425 GCF_036322525.1 Streptomyces sp. BE20
CCCACAACAAAAAAAAAACCACACACAAAAAACAAAACAAAAAAAAAAAAAAAACAAACCACAAAAAAAAACAAAAAAAAAAAATGCACCAACAATAAGAGGGTGAACACAAACAAACAAACAAAAACCCCCCAAAACAACACACACACCACACCACACCAAACACAAAAAAAACAAACACCCCCACCACCAAAAACGGCCCCCACAAAAACAACAAAACAACTAAAAAAAACAAAAAAACAACAAACCCCACCCAGTCAAACCCCACACCCACCAGCACACCCCACCCCCCCCCCCCGGACGAACAACAACAAACCCAAAAAACACAAAACAACCCCCACGCAAACCACCCCAAAAACCAACAGGCCAACACCGACACACCCCCCCCCCCCCCCCCCCCCCCCCCCCCCCCCCCCCCCCCCCCA
>NZ_JAQYWW010000403.1:0-443 GCF_036322525.1 Streptomyces sp. BE20
GCTCGCTCGGCGGCGTCGGAGAGGAAGACGTGCAGAGGGGTCGGCTGCTGTTCGTCCTGGTCGGTCACTGGTCGCCGCCGGCGGCGCGGAGCCGGGCGAACGCGTCGGTGGCCGGGGTGCCGGCGGGGAGCTGCCGTGTGGGCGGGCTCTTCCTCGGCCGGCCGCGCCCCCGCCTCCCAGGCCTCCCCCCGCCCCCCCACCCCCCCACCCCCCCCCCCCCCCCCCCCCCCCCCCCACCCCCCCACACCCACCAAAAACCACACCCACCCCCCCCCCCGCCACCAGTAGATTGCCACAACCACCACCACCCCAACCCCCCCACCCCCCACCCCCACCCCCCCCCCAACGACCGCCGTTCCAATCAGCCAAAACAGAATGACACCAACAAATAAAAAACCCAAAAACCCCGCCGCCAGACCCCCCAAAAGGCCACCCCACACCAA
>NZ_JAQYWW010000404.1:0-365 GCF_036322525.1 Streptomyces sp. BE20
GGGGGGGGGGGGGGGGGGGGGGGCGCGCCGTCCCGCCCCCCACACAAAAAAAAAAAACCCCCCCCCGGCCCCCGGGGGGCGACCCGCCACCCAGCCCCACCGACCCCCCCCCCCCCGCCCCCCCCGCCCGCCCCCCCCCCCCCCCCGCGCCCCGCCCCGCCCACCCCCCCCCCCCCCCCCCCCCCGCCCCCCCCCCCCCCCCCCCCCCCCCCCCCCCCCCCACCACCCCCCACCCCGCCCCCCCCCCCCCCCTCACCCCCCCCCCGGCCCCCCCCCCCCCCACCCCCCCCCCCCCCCCCCCCCCCCCCCCCCCCCCCCCCCCCCCCCCCCCCCCCCCCCCCCCCCCCCCCCCCCCCCCCCCCCCC
>NZ_JAQYWW010000405.1:0-435 GCF_036322525.1 Streptomyces sp. BE20
GGGGGGGGGGGGGGGGGGGGGGGGGCCGCGCGCGCCGGGCCCCCGCGGGGCGGGGCGCGGGGCCCCCCCCGCCGGCGGGCGGCGCCCCGGGGCGGGGCCCCGCGGCGGGCGCGGGGGGGGGGGGGGCGCCCCCCCCCCCCCCCCCCCCCCCCCCCCAACCACAACCCGCCCCCCCCCGGCCCCCCCCCCCCCCACCAACACCCCCCCCACCCCCCCCCACAACAACAAAAACCACCCCCAACCAAACCACCAACCCCCCCCCCCACACCACCAACACACCCCCACCCCCCCCCCACACCCCCCCCCCCCCCCCCCCCCCCCCCCCCCCCCCCCCCCCCCCCCCCCCCCCCCCCCCCCCCCCCCCCCCCCCCCCCCCCCCCCCCCCCCCCCCCCCCCCCCCCCCCCCCCCCCCCCCCCCCCCCCCCCCCCCCCCCC
>NZ_JAQYWW010000406.1:0-390 GCF_036322525.1 Streptomyces sp. BE20
ATCTCCCGGCACCGGTCGTCCGACCCGGCCGACGCCTCCGGCGGCCCGGACGCGGCGTTCGCGGTCTTCAGCAACAGCGACCACCTGCAGACCCAGACCGCCTTGGTCGCCGAGTACTTCGGGCTGCCGGCCGTGTTGTAGGTCAGGGTGGTGGTGTGGCCGTTGGCGTCGGTGACCTCCAGCGGCACGCCGTTGCGCGGGTCACCGGCCCAGTCGCCGTTGCCGTAGTAGGTGGTCCGCTCGGTCAGCGGCTCCAGCCACCCGATAGTGGTCCGCGTCGACGGCCACGGCCAGCTGACCCCGGGCTACATCACCACGGCGGTCCGGCTGCTCGGCGAGATGGAGGCCGCCAACGTCGGCGGCGTCATGCACGCCGAGGGCGAGACCGAG
>NZ_JAQYWW010000407.1:0-384 GCF_036322525.1 Streptomyces sp. BE20
CCGCGACGTGCCCCCGGGGCGTCCGAGCCGCGCAGTCCAGGAGTGCGCGGGCCTCGCTTCCGCACGTCCCCGCCCCCGTCACCAGGACCGGGGCGATCCCCACCGGAACACCGGGGCTCCCCCGCGCCCCGGCACCGGCCAGGGCGTCTTCGTCGGCAACGTGCCGCTGACCACCACCCAGAGCGGGTCCACGTACCAGCTCAAGGACGGCACCCGCGGCGGCCAGTACACGACCAACATGAACAACGGCACGACCGGCAACGGCGTCACCGACCCCGCCGTCTGGACGCCCGGCGGGAGCGGCTGGCACCAGCTCTCCACCACCTTCACCACCGGGCCGGCCACCACCGGCGTCACCGTCTACCTGCACGGGTGGTACGGGCA
>NZ_JAQYWW010000408.1:0-450 GCF_036322525.1 Streptomyces sp. BE20
ACAGAGCCGTTCCGCGCTCCCGCGCCGACCCTGGACTCTGACCTTTTTTATTTGTAATGGCTCCATGGTTTTTTTAACTGTTGTGGACATTTTTTTGGTAGAAGACGTTCTTGTGATGTGTTGGTCGGGGAAGAAGTTGTCCGAGTTCGAGGTGGTGTGGGTGGGGGTGGGGGGGGTGGGTCGTGCGGCGGGGGGGGGGCGGGCGGGGTGGGGGGGGGGGGGGGGGGGGGTTGGGTGGGGGGGGGGGGGGGGTGCGGGGGGGGGGGCGGGGGGGGGGGGGGGGGGGCGGCGGGGGCCCGGGGGCCGCGCGGCCGCCCCCCCCCCCCCCCCCCCCCCCCCCCCCCCCCCCCCCCCCCCCCCCCCCCCCCCCCCCCCCCCCCCCCCCCCCCCCCCCCCCCCCCCCCCCCCCCCCCCCCCCCCCCCCCCCCCCCCCCCCCCCCCCCCCCCCCC
>NZ_JAQYWW010000409.1:0-3304 GCF_036322525.1 Streptomyces sp. BE20
GAACCGCTCGGCGGTCAGCGCCGCCCGGTTCAGGTACCCCCGCGCCAGCTGCACCCCCGCGAGGTACAGCTCACCCGGCACACCCGGCGGCACCGGACGCAGCCGCGCGTCCAGCACGTGGGCCCGGGTGTTGTCGAGCGGACGCCCGATCACCGGCCCGTCGGCGTCCGCCGTCCCGGCCACCAGGGCGTCGACGGTGAACTCGGTCGGCCCGTAGTAGTTGACCACCCGGACGTCCGGGTGGCCGCGCAGCTCGGCCCAGAGGTCGGGCGGCACGCCCTCGCCGCCGAGCAGCAGCACCGGCGGGCGGTGGGCGCCGGTCAGCAGGCCGGCGTCCAGCAGCTGCCGCGCGTAGGAGGGCGTGACGTCGAGGGCGTCGATCCGGTGCTCGGCGCAGTAGCCGACGACCGCCTCGGCGTCCCGGCGGAGGATGTCGTCGAGCAGGTGCAGTTCGTGGCCGGCGATCAGCCAGAACAGCTGCTCCCAGGAGGAGTCGAAGGAGAACGACGCGGTGTGCAGGGCCCTCACGCGCCGGCCCAGTGCGGCGGCGACCGGACGGTAGAGGGTGCGGTCGTGGTCGTGGTACAGGTTGTCGAGTCCGCCGTGGGTGAGGACGACCCCCTTGGGCCGCCCGGTCGAGCCCGAGGTGTGGATGACGTAGGACACCTCGGACGGGTCGGCCGGGACGTGGACGGTCGCGGCCGGTCCGGCGGCGAGGTCCGCGGCGGTGGCCGGGTCGTCGAGGACGAGGGTCCCGGTCCCGGGCGGCAGCAGCCGGGCGCTCGCGCCGGTCGCCAGGACGACGTCCGGGGCCGAGTCCGCCAGCATGTGGGCGAGCCGTTCGGCGGGCAGCCCGAGGTCGAGCGGCAGGAACCCGCCGCCCAGGCGCAGCACGGCCAGCAGGGCGGCGACCGCGTCGGCGGTGCGCGGCAGGGCGAGCGCGGTCAGCGTGCCCGGTCCGGCGCCGTGGGCGATCAGCAGGCGGGCGAGCCGGTTGGCGCGCTCGTCGAGCTCACGGAACGTCAGCCGGTCGGCGCCGGCCACCACGGCGGTGGCACCGGGGGTGGCGGCGGCCCGGGCGGCGAACTCCTCGGCGACGGTGGTGACCGGGCGGACGCGGCCGGTGGCGTTCCAGCGGTCCAGGTCGGCGTGCTCGCCGGGGGACAGCAGGTCGAGCCGGCCGATCGGGGTGCCTGGCTCGGCCGTCACCAGGGTCAGCAGGCGGACCAGCCGGGCGGCCAGGGTCTGCACGGTGGCGCGGTCGAACAGGTCGGTGGCGTAGCGGATGCCGCCGACCAGTCCGTCGGCGGCGGGGTCGCCGGCCGCCGGATCGGCTGCGGACGAGCCGCCGGGCCGGGCCGGCCTGAGCACCACGTCGAGGTCGAACTTGGCGGCGCCGGGGTCCACGGCCACCTCCTCGGTGGCGAGGCCGAACAGCCGGGAGGTGTCGGGGGCCGCCTCCTCCAGGGCGACCATCGCCTGGAACAGCGGGTGGCGGCCGGGAGCCCGGGGCGGGGCGAGCTCCTCCACCACCCGGTCGAACGGCACGTCGGCGTGGTCGAGGGCGGCCAGGTCCGCGGCCCGGACCCGGTCGAGCAGTTCGGCGAAGGTCGGATCGCCCGAGAGGTCGGCGCGGAGCACCACCGTGTTGACGAAGAAGCCCACCAGCCCGTCCAGCGCGGCCTCCCCGCCGCGCCCGGCGACCGGCGTGCCCAGCGGGACGTCGTCACCACCGCCGAGCCGGTGCAGCAACGCCGCCACCGCCGCGTGGACGACCATGAAGGGCGTGGCTCCGTGGTCGGCGGCGAGCGCGCGCAGGCGCTCGGCGACGTCCGCGGGGACGGCGAACCCGACGGTGTCGCCCCGCCCGCTCGGAACGGCCGGCCGGGGGCGGTCGGCGGGCAGCGGGATCTCCTCCGGCAGCCCCGCCAGCGCCCGCCGCCAGTGGGCCAACGGCGCCGCCTGGTCCAGGCTCGCCTGCCAGAGCGTGAAGTCCGCGTACTGGACCGGAAGTTCGGCGAACTCCGGGGCCCGGCCCGCCAGCCGCGCGGCGTAGCCGGCCTGGAGGTCCGCCATCAGCGGGGCGAACGAGGCCTCGTCGGCCGCGATGTGGTGCAGCAGCAGCACCAGGACGCGGGCACCGTCGGGGGCGCACAGCAGGGTGGCCCGCAGGGGCGGTTCGACGGCCAGGTCGAAGGGCCGGGCCGCCTCCGCCCGGGCGGCCTCGACGAGGTCGCCCGGGACGTCGCGGACGGTCAGCGGCGCGGCCTCGGCCGCCTCGGCCGGGGTCAGCACCCGCTGGTACGGCTCGCCGTCCAGGACCTCGAAGACGGTGCGCAGGCTCTCGTGCCGGGCCGTCAGGTCGGCGACGGCCGCCGCGAGCGCGGCGGTGTCCGGGCCGCGGCCGTCCGCACCGTCGATCCGCAGGGCCAGCGGCAGGTGGTACGCCGTCCCGGGCCCTTCCAGCTGGTCCAGGAACCAGAGCCGGCGCTGCCCGGCGGAGAGCGGCAGGCGCCCGGGGCGCGGTCCGGCCGTCAGCGCGGGGCGCTCGACGGCGGTCCGGCCCGCCAGGCGGGCGGCGAGCGCGGCCGGGGTGGGCGCCTCGAAGACGTCCCGGACGTCCACCGGGACGCCGAGCGCGGCCCGGATCCTGGCGGCGGCGCGGGCGGCGAGCAGCGAGTGCCCTCCCAGGGCGAAGAAGCCGTCCTCGACACCCGCCCCGGCCAGGCCGAGCACCTCGGCGAAGGCCGCGCAGACGGCGTGCTCGGCGGGGGTGGCCGGGGGCCGCCCGACGACGGCCGGCTGCGCGGGGGCGGGCAGTGCCCGGCGGTCGGTCTTGCCGTTGGCCGTCAGCGGCAGCACCTCCAGCACCACGACCACCGAAGGGACCATGTACTCGGGCAGTACCGCCGCCGCACTCCGGCGCAGTTCCTCGGGATCGGCCGTCCCGGTGACGTAGCCGACCAGCTGCCGTCGGCCCGGCACGTCCTCGCGGACCAGCGCGACGGCCCGGCCGACGCCCGGCAGGGCGGCCAACGCGGCCTCCACCTCGCCGAGTTCGATCCGGAAGCCGCGCAGCTTCACCTGGTCGTCCACCCGGCCCAGGAACTGCAACCGCCCGTCGGCCGTCCGCCGGGCGAGGTCGCCCGTGCGGTACATCCGACTGCCCGGCGGACCGTACGGGTCGGCGGTGAACCGCTCGGCGGTCAGCGCCGCCCGGTTCAGGTACCCCCGCGCCAGCTGCACCCCCGCGAGGTACAGCTCACCCGGCACACCCGGCGGCACCGGACGCAGCCGCGCGTCC
>NZ_JAQYWW010000410.1:0-358 GCF_036322525.1 Streptomyces sp. BE20
GGGGGGGGGGGGGGGGGGGGGGGGGGGGGGGGGGGGGGGGGGGGGGGGGGGGGGGGGGGGGGGGGGGGGGGGGGGGGGGGGGGGGGGGGGGGGGGGGGGGGGGGGGGGGGGGGGGCGCGCGGGTGTGGGGGGGCGGGGGGGGGGGGGCGCCGCCGCCCCGGGGCGCGCCCCCCGCCCCGCCCCCCCCCCCCCCCCCCAAACCCACGACCCCCCCCCCCCGCCAGCGGCGCGCCCCCCCCCCCCCCCCCCCCCCCCCCCCCCCCCCCCCCCCCACCCACACACAAACAACCAAAAAAAAACCCCCACCACACAAAAAAAAAACAAAAAAAAAAAAAAAACAAACAACAAAAAAAAAACA
>NZ_JAQYWW010000411.1:0-372 GCF_036322525.1 Streptomyces sp. BE20
GGGGGGGGGGGGGCGGGCCCCGCCCCCCCCCACCACCACGCCCCCCCCCCCCGGCCGCGCCCCCCCCCCGCGCGGCGGAGGCGGCCGCGCCCCCCCCCCCGCCCCCCCCCGCCGCCCCCCCCGCCGCCCCACCCAGCCCCCCCCCCCCCCCCCCCCCACCCCCCCCCCCCCCCCCCCCCACCCACCGACCCCCACCCCCCCCAAACACCAAAAAACAAACAAAACAAACCACAACAAACCCCACCAAACAAA
The DNA here is from genome assembly GCF_036322525.1 of Streptomyces sp. BE20. NCBI lineage: Bacteria > Bacillati > Actinomycetota > Actinomycetes > Kitasatosporales > Streptomycetaceae > Streptomyces > Streptomyces sp. BE20. The sequence goes on from NZ_JAQYWW010000411.1 coordinate 253, forward strand.
CAACAAAAAAAAAAAAAAAAACAAAAAACCCACAAAAACAACAAAAAAAACCAAAACACAAAACAAAAACACAACACCAAAAAAAAAACAAACAAAACAACAACCAAAAAAAACAACAAC
>NZ_JAQYWW010000412.1:0-366 GCF_036322525.1 Streptomyces sp. BE20
GGGGGGGGGGGGGGGGGCCCCCGGCGCGCCGCGCCCGGGGGCGCCGGCCCCGCGCCGCCCGCCCCCGCCCGCGCCCCCGCCCGCCCCCCCCGCCCCCCCCCCCCCCCCCCCCCCCCCCCCCCGGCGCCCGGCGCGGCCCCCGGCGCCCCGCCGCGGGGGCGGCTGGCGCGGGACGGGGCCCGGGCGGGCGCGCCCGCGCCGGGGTGGCCGTCCCGCCCCCGCCCCGCCCCCCCCCCCCCCCCCCCCCCCGCCGCCCCCCCCCCCCCCCCCCCCCCCCCCCCCCCCCCCCCCCCCCCCCCCCCCCCCCCCCCCCCCCCCCCCCCCCCCCCCCCCCCCCCCCCCCCCCCCCCCCCCCCCCCCCCCCCC
>NZ_JAQYWW010000413.1:0-342 GCF_036322525.1 Streptomyces sp. BE20
GGGGGGGGGGGGGGGGGGGGGGGGGGGGGGGGGGGGGGGGGGGGGGGGGGGGGGGGGGGGGGGGGCGGGGGGGGGGGGGGGGGGGGGGGGGGGGGGCGCGCGCGCCGGCCGCGCGGGGGGGGCGCGCGAGCCGCGGGGCCGCGCGGGGAACCCGGGGGCGCGGGGGGGCGGGCGGGGCGGGGCGGGGGGGGGGGGGGGCCGCCGCGCGCCCCGCGCGGCGGGGCCGCGCGCGCCCCCCCCCCCCCCCCCCCCCCCCCCCCCCCCCCCCCCCCCCCCCCCCCCCCCCCCCCCCCCCCCCCCCCCCCCCCCCCCCCCCCCCCCCCCCCCCCCCCCCCCCCCCCC
>NZ_JAQYWW010000414.1:0-336 GCF_036322525.1 Streptomyces sp. BE20
CCAGTATGGTGGTACGGTGGCCCGTCGTGCTCGCTCGGTGTCACGGCCGTCTCGGTGTGACGGGCATGACCGCTCCGATGCTGTCTTTGTGCGTCAGGTCGTGTCCGTACCGGTCGCCGGGACCTCAACGTTCGCGGTGGCCCGGTCGGAGAGCCGTTCGGCTCCGTCCAGGGCTTGGACTTCAAGCCTTGGCTCCGCACCTGTGGCGGAGGGAGGGGCGCGGTGACCGCGCATTCCGGGAGCTGGTCCCGCTAAGGTCCCTTAGGGTAATCCTCGGCTAGGCCGCGGGGGAGGCGCCGCTGTCGGGCCGGGGGCACGGGCCGGCGGCAGGTACCG
>NZ_JAQYWW010000415.1:0-310 GCF_036322525.1 Streptomyces sp. BE20
GGGGGGGGGGGGGGGGGGGGGGGGGGGGGGGGGGGGGGGGGGGGGGGGGGGGGGGGGGGGGGGGGGGGGGGGGGGGGGGGGGGGGGGGGGGGGCGCGGGGCCGGGGGCCGGCGCCGCCACGCCCAACGCGACACCCCCCCCCCACCAAAACACACACCCCCCCCCCCCCCCCCCCAACCCCCCCCGGTCCACCGACTACCCCCCGCCCACCACCCACACAATAATGGACAATCCCAAAAACAAACGCCACCAAACCCAAATCAAAACACAATTTTAAAAATTAAAAACCAACCAACGCAAACTTAAACTA
>NZ_JAQYWW010000416.1:0-54030 GCF_036322525.1 Streptomyces sp. BE20
AAAGGACCGTCGCCTGGCTCGGCGGCTTCCGCCGACTCCACCGCCGCTACGAACGCAAGGGCACCCACTTCGCGGCCTTCGCCACCATCGCCGCCACCCTCATCTGCAACCGCAGAATCACCAAATGAGATCACTTCTTAAACCGGGACGTTGGCGTTCGTCGCCGCCCAGGCCTCCGGAAGATACGGACGGCAGGCACCGTAACGGCCCTGGTCGTCACCGGCCGGCCCGCGAGCCGCCTCGACGACCGGCTCAGCCGGGGCTGGAGCGTGCTGATCCGGGGGAGGCACGGCACGTGACCAACGCCGGCGAGGTGCGGCGGCTGTCGGAGCTGCGCGGGCCGTGGGCCGGAGGGAGTGGCCGCTCTGGGTGCGTGTGCGGGCGGACGAGATCACCGGGCGCAGGATCGCCAGCGGCTGAGGGGACGCGAACGGCTGACGGATCGTCGGATCTCCTCTAGCCTCGTTGCCACGGGGCTCCGGATGCCGCACGAGTCCTGCCTGCGAGGGGGGTGCGGTGGGCGCGGACGATGCTCGGGACAAGCAGCGGGTGCTGGACGACGCCGCGGCGTTCAGGGCCGGGGGGGACCTCGCCCGGGCGGCGGCGGTTCTAGAGGAACGGCTGAGGCGCGCACCCGACGTCGAACTCCTCACCACTGCGGACGATTTGATATTCGCCGGGTTCCGCGCGGGTGAGCTCGGCGCGATACTGTCGCTCGCCCGCACGATGTGGGCCTTCCTGCGGGTCGTCCAGGGCGACGGCCCGCCAATCGTGGAGCGGGCGACCACGGTCATGCTCTTCGCCGAGCGGGTCGGACAGGACGACCTGGCCCGGGAGATGGCGGAGTACATCCTCCTGGCGCGGCGCGGATACTTGCCCGGGCGGCACCCGGACCTCGTGCTGGCGCTGAACGACTCGGCACGCCTGGAGCTCGCGGCGGGCGCCGTCGACGCGGCCCGGGCCCTGTACGAGGAAGTGGCCGGCGGCCTGCCCGGGGATGGCCCGAACGACGCCGAGGACTCCTCCCAGCGCGCCGCGGCCCACTACGTGCTGGGCGAGTTGTCCGCGCGACTGGGTGAGGGCGACGCGGCCGTACGGCACTGGAGCAGCGCCGTGGCGTGGGCGGAGCACCTCGCTGACGGCCGCCCGCTGCGCATCGCGGCGCACCTTCGGCTCGGGCGGCTGCTGCTGGCGTTCTCCGATGCACCCGGAGCCGCGCACCACCTCGAAAGGGCTTCCCAGCTCACCAGCCTGAGCCTCGAATCCCCCGGCGAGCCGGTTTGGCTCACCCCGACGACGGACGCGGCGGCCGTGGCGGACGCGCTCTTCTCCCTCGGTGTCGTCCACCGTGGCCGAGGCGACATCCTCGGCTCGGAGCGGGCGTTCCAGGAGGCGATCGGCCTGTACTCGGCCCTCGGGAGGCGGCAGTCGGTCGCCGAGGCGGTCGCGGCGCTCGGCCACACCTACCAGACGCGGGGCGCGCTCGGCGCCGCGGAGCAGCACTACGAGCACGCACTCGGGATCCTGGACGGGCTCCCCGAGCGGCTCCCGCAGCTCAGGCTCCGGATCCTCTCCAACCTCGGTGCCCTGCGGGAGCAGGAGGGGCGTCTCGACGAGGCCGGAGCGCTTCTGGCCGAGGCCGCCAGGCTCGTGACGGAGGAGACCCCGCCACAGCAGCACGGGTCGCTGTTGAACAACCGCGGCCGGGTGGCCTTCAAGGCACACCGGGACAGTGAGGCGGCCGCCCTCTACCAGCAGGCGGTAGACGCGGTCCGGGCGGACGAGGGCGAGAGGTCCGGTCTCGCGGACAGCCTCTTCAACCTCGCGGAAGCGCGACTGGCACTGGGCGACGCCACCTCGGCGGTCTCGGCATTCCGGGAGGGACTCGCCGTCGAGGACGCCCGGCTGTGGTCGGTCCTCCGAACCGGTTCGCAGCGCGAGTGGCTCGCGGCGGCCTCGCGCGCCCAGCACCGAACGCATCAGCTGCTGGACATCGCCGTCTCCTCCTGCGCGGGGGACCTCGCGGTCGCGGAGCTGGCGGCCGACGTCCTGCTGAACCGCACCGGGCTCGCGACCACGGCCGACCTGGTCCGACGCGAGATCGGGTCGTGGGCTGGCGCCGCCCACCTGCTCGACGACCCCCGGCTCGACGAACTCCGGCGCGACGCCACGGGCCTGGACGCCGCCATCGGGAGCAGGATGCTGGCCGGTCCGCCTGCTGGCATGGAGCGCGACCACGCGGAGGGCCTGGTCGCGGACCGGTTCCGTCTGGAAGCCATCGAATCCGAGATCTCGGCCCGCGTCCTTGGCGGATCCGACGGCGAGGCGTTCGCGCTGTCATGGCGTCGGATCGCGGAGGCGCTGCCCTCCGACAGCGCCCTGGTCGACCTGCGGCGCTACGCCTCGTACGACTACGCGGCCAACGACCGGACGAACGCCCTCGTCGGCGAACACCGCTACGCGGCCCTCGTCCTGCGCCGGGACGCGGACCCCGTGCTCGTCCCACTCGGTGCGGCCGAGGCGATCGACGCTCTGGCCGTCGACGCGGTCGCGGCCTTCAGCGGTCTGAGGGCGACCGACGCCGCCGTCCTGTCCGCGCTCCGGGAGGCGGTCGTCGAGCCGCTGCTGCCACAGCTCACGGGCGTGCGCGCCGTCCTGATCGCTCCGGACGGCGAACTGAACCGGCTCCCGTTCGAGGCCGTCCCGCTCGACGGTGACCGCCTGGTCATGGACAAGTACGCCGTCAGCTACCTACCGACGGCGCGGGACGTCCTGCGCCTCGGCGCGCCCCTGGCCCCCGCCGGCCCTCCGCTCGTCGTGGCCGATCCGGACCTCAACCTGAGCGCCTCGGCCGACCGGCCGCCGCAGGGCGCCGTACCCGTCTTCGGCCGGCTGCCAGCCGCCCGCGCCGAGGCCGAGCACGTGGCTGGGCTGCTCGGCGTAGTGCCCCTGCTGGGCGGCGACGCGGTGAAGGGCGGTGTCACGGGGGCGCGCGGCCCGGCGGTGCTCCACATCGCCACCCACGGGTTCTTCCTGCCGGCCGTCCAGCCGGAGACGGTGGATCCTGCGGAGATCCGGGCCGGGGACGTCCTGCGGCCGACCGACCCCGGGCGACGGATGATGACGCTCGACGGGGTCCTGGCCACCCCGATCGACTTCACAGCCGAGCCGGCCGGCCCGTTCCGGCGCCTGTCCGGTGAGGGACTGGACGATCCGATGCTGCGGTCGGGCCTGGCACTGGCCGGGGCTAACACGTGGCTCGCCGGAGGGGAGCCGCCGCCCGCGGCGGGAAACGGCGTGGTCACCGCGGCCGACCTGGCGGCCACCAACCTGGGCGCGACCAGGCTGGTCGTGCTCTCGGCGTGCGACACCGCGCTCGGCGAGACCCGCACCGGCGACGGGGTGTTCGGGATGCGGCGGGGGGTCTCGCTCGCCGGCGCCCGGAGCCTGGTGATGAGTCTGTGGAAGGTGCCCGACAAGCAGACGCGCGAGCTGATGGAGGAGTTCTACGCCCGGCTCATGGCCGGTGCGGGCGTGCTGGAGGCGCTGTCGGCGGCCCGGCGGGCGCAGCGCCTCAAGTACCCGCACCCCGTCTACTGGGCAGCGTTCGTCTGCCAGGGGGACCCGGGACCGGTCCGACTCGACCAGCTCGTGAGGGAGCACCGATGACCGACGCTGCGGAGATCATCGCGCTGCTGCGGCCCCTGCCGCAGCCCAACCCGCACCCCGGCGTCCTGCTGGACGGCGACCGGGACGCGACACGTGTGCTGGCCGCCGTCCTGCGCTACTTCGACGCGGACGACGACCGACCGGCGGTGACGGTCCTCGCCGGCGCGAAACCGCTCGGCCTGCTCCATCGCCGGGACGCCTACAGCCTTCCGCCGCCCGCGTTGAGCACGCGCGACTACGGGGCCTCCGACCACGCGGCCCTGCCGGGTGACGTGCGCTACGAGATGATCACCATGTGCTGCCCAGCGGCGGACTGCTCCTACCGTCTCGCGATGATCCTCCATCCGCTCCGGGCGCCCCGCTGCCCGGTGCATCCCGAACGGACCCTGGCGGTGGTCGGATGAGCGGCATCATGCCGCCCGGTCTGCTCCAGGACCACGGACGCCGCTTCTCGATCACCGGCACCCTCCCCACGCTGGCCGTCCTGCTAACCGTGCTGGCGGAGCTCGCCTCCGGCGCGCCCTCGCACATGCCCAGCAGGGAGAGGCTGGTCGGCTCGCTCAAGTCGCTCGTGCCCGGTGAGTGGGTCCTGCTGTTCCTGGGCGTGACCGTCGCGGCGCTCGTCCTGCAGCCGCTCCAGCGGCAGTTGGTCCGCTGGCTGGAGGGTTATCCGCTGATGCGGGGCCCGGGCGCGGTCCTGGGGCGTCCGCTCGTCGCCCGCTGGCGGCGGCGCTGGGAGCGGCTGGACGCACTGCAGCAGAGGGTCGACCCCCGCCCCGGAGACCTGTCGGCAATGGCCACGGCCGCTGCCCGCCTGGCTAGGCTGCCGCGTTCGCCGGACCGGCTCATGCCGACCGGTCTCGGGAACACACTCCGCGCGGCCGAGGACCGGCCCGCCGACACCTACGGCCTCGACGTGGTGGCCGCATGGCCGGAGCTGTACGCGCTCCTCCCCGAGTCGACGGCGACGCTCGTGGACGACGCCCGTGACCAGCTGGACACCACCTGTCGGATGGCCGCGGCACTCGCCCTGATGGGGGGCCTCTCGGCGGTCATCCTCCCGCCCAGCCGGTGGACGCTCCTGGCCGTGGCGTTCCTGCTCGCGGCCGTCCTCACCTACCGGAGCGCGATCGGCGCCGCCGAGGGCTACGGCCGGCTGGTCAACGCGGCCGTGAACCTGCACAGGTTCGACCTGTTGACGGCTTTCCGGCTGCCGCTGCCCGCCGACCCGGCCGAGGAGCGCGATCGTTTCCGCGCCCTCTCGAACCACCTCCGCCAGGGGCTGCCCGTCACCGGGCCCTACGAGCACAGGTCCCCCTGACCTCGGCGGAGGCGGGAGCCCGGACCTGCGTATCCCGCCTTCGGGCGGGATACGCAGGTCCTGCAGCACCTCGCCGCGATCGCCCTCCACGACTCGGCCCGCAACGCCCTCGCGGAAGCGGGCCTCGACTCTCTGACCGGCCTGTCCGTCACCGGCATCAAGGCCCCCGCGAGGCCCGCCCACACCTGACGGCGGTTCCGCAGGAGACCGACGACTACGCGCTCCTGCCAGCACGTGCCTGAGTCCCGCTCCGAGACTTCCACATCACCCTGGACTTGCCCCGGGGCGAGCACGCCGCGCGGTACCGTCGTGCGGAGCATCCATGCAGTGGACGTCGACGGTGCGCGAGCGCAGCATGCCGTGGCGCGGTCGCTGGCGGTGGCGGCGGTCTCGGCGGTTCGGCGCAGGTGATCGAGGAAGGCCGCACGGTCGGAGGCACCGAGCTGCGGGCCCGTCGGGGTGGGGCCTCGACGGGGCCGGACGACGCGGCTCGCGAGCTGGGGCGGGGTGATGCCGCGCACCGCCCAGGCGATCAGGTGCGCGGTCTCGCGAGACTGGACGCATCCGGCCACAAGATCGGCATGATCACCGCCGCCGGACCGTCGCCCGCGGATGTGTCCCCGGCCCTGGACAGGGCGGTCTCACTGCTGCGACCGATCGTCCGACCGATCCGGGAGGTATCGTGAGCACCCCTTCGCGGCCCGACGCCGCACGCAACGCCAGCCCGTTCCTGTTAGGCGGGGAGGCCGAAGCGATGGCCGCCGTGCTGCTCAGCGGCCAGTACGGGCACACCGACGTGACGGAGACCTTCGAGAAGAACGTCGCGGCGTTCCTCGGGGTGCCGGAGACCGTCGCCGTGACCACCGGCACCGCCGCCCTGCACATCGCCCTGGTCGCGGCGGGCGTCGGCCCGGGGAGCGAGGTCGTCGTGCCGTCGCTGACGTTCTGCGCGACGATCCAGGCGATCCTCGCGTGCGGGGCGAACCCGCACTTCGTGGACGTGAACCCCGACGCCCTGTGCGTGGAGCCGGAGGAGATCCTCGGGGCTCTCACCCGCGCTACCACCGCCGTCATGCCGGTGCTGTTCGGCGGCCGGGCCATCGACCTGTCCTCCATCGCCGACACGCTCCAGGAACGCGGAATCGCGGTGATCGAGGACGCCGCGCACGCCTTCGGCTCCTTCCGCGGGGACGTGCGGGTCGGCGCGACGGGCGACCTGACGTGTTTCAGCTTCGGGCCGATCAAGAACCTGACGTGCGGCCAGGGCGGCATGATCGTGCCGCGCAACGCCCAGGAGGCGCAGCTGGCGCGGAGCCTGCGCGGGCTGGGGATCGTGGAATCTCAGGCCCGGCGCGCGGTGACCACGTCCTACTCCGTGGAGCGGTTCGGGTTCCGCCAGCAGATGTCGTCCATCAACGCGGCGATCGGTAACGTGCAGCTGGCGAACTTCGACCAGGCGCAGGCCGACCGCAAGAAGCTGTGGCGGGCCTACCGGGCGACGCTGGCCGATCTGAGCAGCGTGAAGCTGGTCGACGTCGACGTGGACAACTCCGTGCCGCACCTGTGCGTGGTGCGGGTGCCGTACCGGGAGGCGGTGTTCGAGGAGATGCGTGCCCGGGGGATCGGTGTGGGGGTGCACTACCCACCCAACCACCAGCAGCGGGCGTTCTCGTCCTGGTACCGCGAGCTGCCCGTGACCGAGCGGATCGCGGGGGAGATCATGAGCCTGCCGTTCCACCCGCACATGAGCGAGGACGAGGCCGTGGGCGTGGTGGAGTCCCTCAAGGAGTCGCTGGCGGTTGCGGGGGCTCAGCGGTGAGGCGCGGCCATTGGCAGCTGATTCCGGGGGTGCCCGGCGGCTGCTGGCAGGACCACATCCGTCAGCCGCCGGGCAGTGTCGTGGTGGCCCAGGGAACGAGCGGCCTGGGCCATCACGGCGTGCAGTTCGGCTTGGGACAGCAGGGGGCCCACAACGGTGCGCAGTGTTTCGGGATTCGCTGCCTCCAGCAGCGTGGGGTCGAAACCGTGCAGGCCGGCTTGTGGCCGGCGGCGCGAGGATCTCTGGTGCACAGCTCTGGACGGACCGGGTTGCCGGTGACGATGTGAGGGCGCAGTCCACACGCAATGCCTGAGCGGTGAAACCGTTGAAGCCCGAGGTACACCCGCGCCGAGGGCTTCAACCGTGCTCAGCGGCCGGCAGCGGCCGCGTCCAGAACGACGTCCACGAGCCGCTCGGCTGCATCCGGGCGACCGTACGCCCGGGCCCGCTCGGCCGTCGCGGCGCGCCGAACGGGATCCGTCAGCAGCGGCTCGACCACCTGCCGCAGACCCTCAGCCGTCACCTCGCCCAGCAGCGCAACCGCAGCGCCGGCGTCCGCGAGGTGACGGGCATTGTGGGCCTGCTCGTTACCCGCCGAGGACGCGAGGGGAACGAACACGGCCGCCTTGCCCAGCGCCGTCAGCTCGGCGATCGTGCCCGCCCCGCTGCGCGAGAGCACCACGTCGGCCAGCGCCAGGACGTCGGGAAGCTCCGGCCCGACGTATCCGGTCAGCAGGTAGCGGGCCGCCAGCGCACCGGGCAGCGCCCGAACGGCCGGCTCCAGCCCCGCCACGTTGGCCGGCCCGCACTGGTGGACCACGTTCGCCCGCTCCAGCAGCCACGGCATGACGTCCCGCACCAGGGCGTTGATCTGCGCCGAGCCCTGCGCGCCACCGGTGACGTAGACCGTCGGGAGGGAGCGGTCGAAGCCGTGCAGCCCGAGCACCTGAATCGCCTTCTCGGGGTGTCCCGTCAGCACCTCCGGCCGCACCGGGTTGCCCGTGACCACCGCGACCGCTCGGACCGACTCCGTCAGCAGCGACAACGTCGACTCCGACGACACCGCGAACCGCGTCGCGTGGCGGGCGAGCTGCCGATTCGCCAGGCCCAGACGCACCGTCTGCTCATGAATCACCAGCGGACGATGGCACAACCGGGCCGCCAGGCTCACCGGCACCGCCACGTAGCCGCCCGTCGCCAGCACGACGTCCGGGGCAAAGTCGGCAACGATCCTGCGGGCCTGCACCGCGCCGAGCGGAACCCGTCCCATGTCCCGGATGTTCGCGGCGGAGACCATCTTGAGCGGATTGCTGGACCGCCGGATCTTGCCGGTCGCCACCTCGGCGAACCTGATCCCTTCGCTCGCAGCGACCCGGGCCTCCAGACCGTCGGCAGTACCGACCCACAGAACATCCAGGCCCCGGCCCGACGCTGCGAGCCTGGCCTGTAGCGCGCGGACCGCGGTGAGAGCCGGGTACGTGTGGCCGCCGGTCCCGCCGCCAGTGACGATGAGTCGAAAGACCCGTGCCGGAAGGCGGTTGACGGCGTCGCTGTTCACAGAGGAGCTCCCGATCTGGGCTACGCCGGGGATGTCTCAACCCCGGGCCTGGAGATAGCGGAACACTGCGGACGATAGTAGGGCACAACGCCCGAACCGAGGTGACCAGCCCCGTAGACCCTGCCCCGCATCAGCGCCTCGTCGTCCATCGCGCCAGCATCCCAGCCGAGTTCGACAGGACGGAGGCGCTCGTCGTCCGGCTTCGTGGCTGGCCGGACGGGTTGACTCGCCCACGGGGCAGTGTAGAGAGAGCTGGCCGGCCTTCCCGTAGCGGCGCGGGGATCGGGCTTTCGGCGATATCCGGCCGTCGTTTCAGGCGGCCGTGATCCCACGGGGAGCCCAGCAAGCGGGGGGGCGCCGTAGCTGGCTCGCCGCTTCCGCCCGGGGTTCGGCAGCCGCGGGCCGGCCCTCTCCAAGTTGCCGGACTGCGGCCGGTCCCGCGCCTGCGGCTACGCCAGCGCGGCGACGGCACCCGGCCGCTCTCCACCGCCGACGGCGATGGTGCCGGGCGCGGCGGGGGCGACGGCGCCGGGCGCGAAGGTCGCCCCGCGAGGCCGCGGCGGCCCGCTGGTCGACCACATGACGATCGCGCCGACCGAGCAGCCGCTCACCGTCATCGCCGCAGGCGGCGGCGTGTACCTCCTCGACGACGCCAAGATCCTGGTCCCCTACGGAAGCAGATCCTGTAGAGCGGCCTCGAAGACCGGGTGAGGGCTGGTGGCGCCGGCGGGTGTCTCGATCCGTTGGAGCTGTCCGCCGACGAGGACCGACTGCACGGGCACCGGCAGGGTGTCCGGCCACAGGCCGGTCCTGGCGCCTTCGGTGAGAACGCGCCGGAAGGCTCCGGTGGACCCGCGGAGGCTTCTGCCGTCCCCCCGTAGGTCGTCAGCCTGGCAGCCGCCGCCGTTCGCCACGACCTTGAGCAGGATCGCCTGCGCGCGGGGCGGCAGACGCTGGTAGTAGGCACGGGCCCGTTCCACGGTCCATCGGTCGTCCGGCTCGGCGGACACCTCGGCGCCGGGGGCGGAGGCGAGGGCCAGGAGCTTCTCCAGCACCTCGGGGGTCGGGTCCTCAACGGTGATCGTGATTTTCACGCCGAGCACCATTCCACACCCAGCATCAGGAACACAAATAACCTTTTAAATGGGTGGTAGACATTCTGGGCTCTGCCGGGCGCCCGACGTGCAGCCGCCGGCTCGCCGGCCTGCGCCGGCTGCACGTCCACCGGCACGGTGCGGTGCACGGCGGTACGCCGGCGCGGGAGGCACGAACCAGTCGGCGTCGGGCTCAGAGTCTGCGGTCCGCACAGGTCCAGCCGGTAGCCTTCCAAGACTTGCCCGTGGGTGGTGAATACCGTGTCGGAGTCTGACCGGCCCTGCCTGGCTCCGAGCTGTGCGAGGAGGTCGGCCTCCTGGTCGGCGTCGGCCTGCCGTCCCGTCCGGAAGGGTCTGGCGTCATGGAGGCCGGGCTGGGGCAGCTCGATGCGTCCGGGGAGCTGGGGGCCGAAGGCGTGGATGACCACCCTGGCGGCGAGCACCTCCGGAGGCAGCCGTTCCTGACCTTCCGGGCCTCAGGTGTCGTCGGCTGGGGCGGGACCGCCTCACACCCGCGGGAGGATATCCGCCGCGGCGGTGCCCTACGGGCTGTGAAGGTAGATCTGCGGTCCGGTGCCGGCGACGGCGCTCTTCCGGCTGCGGCTGGAAGCGTCGGAGTCCGTGAGGTAGCCGTCGGAGTTGTAGATCTCGATCAGGCCGTGGTCAGGCGTGGCGTGGGTGTGGAATTCCTGGAGTAGCCGCACGGTCGCACGCACCGCTCTCGTTCTGATGGCCCGCCAGGGACCGGTCCCGACGTACACGAGGAGGTTCGGCGCCTCTGGGCCTGGGCCAAACGTGAGCGGCGCCCGGCCTTCAGCCGGGCGCCGCTCACGAACGCGTCGAGGTGATGGAGATGGGTCAGTCTGCCTGAGGCACGGTCTGACGCTTCAGGAGCTCGAGTAGCTCCGAGGCCACCTGGACCGCCTGTCGGCGGTCCATCGCGTCGAGAATCGACTGTGCACTCGCCCGGGGGTCGGCCGGGACCAGGAAGACCGTGACCGTCGGCACCTCATCGATGGCGGCGTCCCGCTGGTCCGGCACGCTCGGGGTGTAAACGGCGTTTACGTCCGTGACCGAATCCTGTGAGTCGCCCTGCGACGGCCCCGCGGGGATCGGCGGGTAAACGGCGTTTACGTCATTCCCATGCTCGCCCTTGTCCGCTCCTCGGGCAGCAGGCGCCAGCGTGCTCACAGCGGAGGCCTTCTCGCCGACCGACCCCCGGACCGCACGCGCGGCCTTCGCCGCGGCCTTGGCCGCCTGCCTGTCGGCAGTGGCCTTCTTCGCCGCCTCCGCCCGCTCCAGCTGCTCGGCCGCGGTCAGCTTCCCAGCCCGCGCATCGGCACCGATCCGGCGGGCATCCTCGATGCCCAGCTCACCGGTCCCCGCCTGCTCCTGGAGCTCCGTGGACAAGTGCAGCAGAGCCAGACGCTGCCCCACCCAAGCCTTCGACTTGCCGAGCTTCCTCGCCACGGCAGCCTGGTTGCCGTCATACACGGTGCTCAGGAGCTGCTCGATCGCCTGAGCCTCCTCCAATGGCGACACGTCCTCACGGTGCGCGTTGGCGATCAACGCAGCCTCGACCATGTCCGCCGCGGTGGACACCAGGTCGTCGTTGAGATCCACACGGAGGGTCTCAAGGCCGGCCCGCTGCGCGGCGAGCAGACGCCGGTTCCCATCGAGCGCGACGAAGTCCGCTTCCCCAATCGCGTCGACCTGGCCCGGATGCGCGTCGAGGAAGGCACCTCGGCTGACCACCGTAACGGGGACGATCTGCTGCCGGCTCAAGCTCTCCGCCAGCTCGGCGATCGTCTCGTCGTCGATCGTCCTCCGCGGGTTGAGCGGGTTGAAGACGATCGCCGACACGGGAGCCGACGAGGCGCGCCGTACCCGCCCGGTCGCGTCGAGCGCCTCGCTGCGCGCCAGCACCTCGCCTCCGCGAGCGCCGCCCTGGGCCAGCGCCCCGAAGGATCCTCCACCACCCTGGAGCTTCTTGGCGATACTCATGCCAGCCTCCGTCGGATCTCGCGCATGCGCTGGGCCTGAGTTGCTGTGGGGGCGTACATGAGGAGGGGCTGCTTCAGGTGGACGGCCTCGCGCTGCTCCTTGAGGTCCGGAACGACGGATAGAACGGAGGGTGTGCCGAGGGACTGCCAATTCTCGAGGGAATGGGTGGCGACGTAGCCCTTGCGCTTGTCGAACTTGTTGACGACGAGACCGAGCCGGTCGATGTCGACCTCGTAGTCGAGGCTGATGGTGCGGATCTGGCTGTCGAGCATGGCGTAGGCGTCTGCGGAGGAGTCCTCGGCCTCGACGGGGATGAGGACCCCGGAGACTCCGGCCGACTCGTTCTTGCGGCGGTGGCCGTAGTAGAGGCCGGCGTCCATCGCCAGCCCGAGGTTCGGGGGAGCGTCGATCACGATGACATCGAAGTGATCCTCGAGCGGGGCGAGGGCGCGCTGGAGGCTGGTCTCGCGGGGGCCACGGACGGAACCGAGACGGGAGTCGAGGAGGAACGCGTCAAAGCTGGAGGGCAGCAGGCTCAGCCGCCCTTCGAAGTGGTCCTGCTCGATCGCGACGACCTGGTCGAGCAGGGATCCGGCGACGCGGTCGCGGTCGACCATGTGAGTCACCAGGCTCTCCTCGCCCGGGGGGACCTGCTTGACGCCGAGCTGGGAGGTGAGGTGGCCCTGCGGATCGTAGTCCACAAGAAGGGTGCGAAGGCCTGGCAGTGCCGGCAGCTTGGAGGCGCCGGTGGTAGCGGGCAGGCCGAGCGCTATGGCCTGGCCCACGCCGGCGGCGATAGTGGTCTTGCCGACGCCTCCCTTCTGATTGCAGACGACGATCCGCCGCGTGTACTGCGGGATCGTCAGCTCTGCAAGTGAGGCGGTGTGGGAGTCGATCCACACACGGAGAGCTTGGGCGAGACCTTGGACGAAGGAGATGTCCCGGGCGGTGCAGTCGGCTTTAAAGGCGTCGTACAGGCCTGCGGGCAGCCATGTGTTCCAGCTCTCGGCCCCGGACGTGTCGATGTTCGGGTTGTCGTCGGCGGGACGGGCGCGCCACTGCTCCACTGCCTGGGCGACGGCGTCCTGCATGTCGATGCCGAGCTGGGCCGCTCGGGTCTTGAGTTCCTGACGGAGGGACACAGGAAGCTTCGACGCCACCTTTTCCCGATCACTCCCAGAGTTTTGAGATGCCATGGCGTCACCATAGTGGCGCCTGGGTGGTTTAGGCACATCCAGGACCGCGTGTCCGTCCCTTTCGCACTCCAGGGGTAAACGGCGTTTACACCACCCCACCCGTGAACGCCGGTCCCCGGCAGCTGACGGCCCGCCTCCCTCGCGGCCGGCTTCATCCGTCATGACGGTCCTGAAACGCAGAGGGGCCCGCTCTCCTGCTTAGGTTCTAGCGGTCCTCGCAACTCCCATGATCATGAGTGTTGCGAGGACCGCTAGAACCTAAGTTGCTGGGAGGCGGGCCCTTCGTGGTGCTCAGATCAGGCCGGGACGGCCCCGACAGCGCGGTCCAGGCCGACGACCCGGGCGACAGTGGCAAGAGTGTCGCCCCAGTCGCCGGCGTGGTGGACGGCGCGGTCGTCGACGTAGCAGGCCGCACCAAGCTTGGTGCTGGTCACGAGCACCGTCCCGCGGGCGGTCCAGTAAGCCCTGCCCTCGGCAGGGTCGACGAAGGCGTCCAGCCCGCTGTACCAGGTGACCCAGTCCGCGATCTCCGGCAGCCACCGAAGCGGCCGGGCGGTGAATACGAAGACTGCGCGCTGCTGGGCGACGGCACGCAGCGCGTCGATGGCGCCGGGCTGGGGCAGGCCGATACGGCCGCCCTGCCACCCCTGGTCTACGGCGAGAGTGCCGTCCAGGTCGAAGCCGACGGCTTGGCTGGCGGGGCTGTCGGGGCGGGGGGTGATGACGGGTCGGTGCATGTGGTCCTCCGTCGAGTGGGCCGGGGTCTACAGGCAGGTGAGCTGGTTCTCGTCCGGCACGGCGTCGGCGTCGGCGGCCTGGGCGCGGGCGGTGTCGTGGGCGTCGTCGTCCCGGTCGCGGACCAGCCGCCCGTCGGGCAACTGCCCCCACTCGCGGCTGCCGGCCGAGTCGTCGGCGGCGGCCTCGGGGCTGGTGTGGTGGGGGATGAACTCGTCCTCGGGGGTGTCGCCGCAGATGCCGCACGTGGCGGTCCAGCACAGCGACGGGACGGCGACACCGGCGTCCGAGCGGGCCGCGCCCTCGCGCCGCCAGGCGTAGCCGCGGAAGAGCACGACCGCGTAGGACACCGGCTGGAGCGGGGAGCCGTCGTCGATGTCGGCCGCGAGAGCGTTGTGTTCGGCGGAAGCCATCAGGGCGGTGACGAGGTCGGGCATCGTCAGCAGGGTGTTCGGGCCGGTGAGCCACAGCTCCCAGTCGGTCGTGGGGGTGCCGGGGCGCAGCCTCTGGTCGGGGTCGGTGGCGAACAAGCCGCGCAGGGCGATCGGGGCGACGGCGGTCATGGGGTGGCTCCTTCGACGGGTCGGTCCGGCCCGCGCGGTGCGGGCCGGACCGGGTGGGTGGCGCGGTGGGCGGCGGGTCGGTGCGGGTGTGGAAGAGGTGGGCCGACTGCCGGGGTAGCCGGCCGGGGTGGTGCTAGAGGGTCCCGTCGGCCCAGGCGTCGGCCTCCTGGTCGCGGTCGTCGTCCTGGTCGTCGTCGTTCGTGCGGGAGGCCCGGGAGGTGGCGGCGTCCCGGTCGGGGGCCGGGGCCCACGGGTCGTCCTCGTCGCTGCCGTCGAGCGGGCGGCCGTCGGCGTGGCGCTGGAGGAGATCGGCGAGCTGGGTGACGGTGGTAACGACGACGCGGTACTCACCGTCGGCGACCAGCTCGTAGTAACGCGGGCGACCGGCGTACTCGGCGAGTCCGCTGTCCGTACCGGACGGCTGGTAAAGCAGGTACGCGCCGGGGGTGAGCTCGCACCTGGCCGTGCCGTCCGGTCGCCCCACCCAGTTCTGCGGCCTGGTGAGGCAGCCGGAGCCGTGGTCGAGGTGGATCGCGCCGCCGGCCGCCCTCGCCGCCAAGTTGGCGGTGGAGTCCTGGGCGAGCTGCGCCAGCGACGGCACCGCGGTGGTCGGCGCGGGGTGGCGCGTGATGCCGAGGCGGGTCCGGAGCGGGGCCAGGAGGTGGTGGGTGTGCTGGTCGGCGAGCACGGCGGTGAGGGCGGCTGCGGCGAGTGCCAGGGTGGTGCGGGTCTCGGCGGGGCGGGCCGCCAGGGCGCGGTAGGCGGTGAGGCCGGCTGCGGCTCCGGCAGCGACGGTGGCAGCCGGGTCGGCGAGGTCGAGAAGGGCGCGCAGCGCGCGGGTCCGCAGGTCGGTGGTCTGCTCGGTCATTCCGGGGGTTCCTTCCGGTGGGTGGTGCGGTGGCTGGTGGTGGGTCAGGTCCAGGGCCCGAAGGGTGGCTCCGCGCCGCTTGCGGGTGCGGGCCCGGGCGGCCGCGCCGCTCACCACCGCGCCCCGCTGCTCCGGCCTGGCGGGCCGGCGGGCGGGGCGCGGTGGTGAGCGGAGTGATGGTCCGGTCAGGCGGTGCGGTGGTGGCGGATCTCGTCGAAGCCCTCGCCGGCGAGCAGCCCGCGGGCGGAGCGGACCATGCGGTGCTGCCAGCGCACGACCGCCTCCGGTACGCGCTGGTGGTCCGGGCGCGAGGCGTTTCGGGCGAGACAGGTCCGAAGCGGAGCGTCCACCCAGGCCGCGACCACACGGCGGCCGTGCTGGTGCGCCAACTCCACCAGTTGCAGGCGGTGCTGCGCCTCGACCGAGGTGTTGTCCACGACCACCGTCTTGGCACGGCGTAGGCGCATCGCGAGGATCTGGTGCTGGAGCAGGACGGCGTCGGGCGTGCTGTCCTGGTCGCCGGGCTCGGATGCGAGGGCGCGGAGCCGGTCCAGGCTGACGATCTGGTGCGCGGGCAAGGAGCGCAGCAAGGTCGACTTGCCCGAGCCGCTGGCCCCGATCATCACGACCAGGTCGCCGGGCTCGACCGGGCCGAGTAGGTCTTCTGTGGTGGTGTGGTTCATGGACTGGCCTTCCGGGTGCCGGGTGGGTGTCAGCGGGCGAGGACGGCGGCGGCGACAGTCTCGAAGGTCTCGTTCATCTCGGTCTCCTGGTCAGGTGAGTGGCGAGAGGGTGTGTCACTGTGGAGCGCTTGGTGCGGCAGAGCCGGTCGACGCGGTGGGAGTGGTTGTGAGCGAGGAGTCTGAGCGGATTCGGCACGGTGTGGGCCACTACGCCGTCGATGTGGCGCTGGCGCTGACCGAGGACGGCGTCCCGGCGGCGGTGCACGCCGTCCACGGCTCCGGGGATCAGGAGCCCTCCGCCGTCGTGTTGGTGAACCTCACGATCGGCCAGCGGGTGGTGCCGGATGGCCTGTGCGGCCTGGGATGGGACTGTGTGTCCGGCTGGTTCTTCTTCACCGGTGACCCGTCGCGGCCACGCAAGGAGCTGACGGCCGGGGTCCGGTGGCTGAGCGACGGCCAGGTGCCGCCCCCGGCCAGGCTGATGTCGTTCCTGTCGGCCGTGCTGCTGGACCCGGCGAGTGCCGGCAGCGCCGAACGCCCCTACTACGCCGTCTCCGGCGGCGGGCCCGGCCTGGCCGATCGCCTCGCCCACTATCTCTCCCCCACCGTCAGTGAGCCGTGGCAGCAGCGGTTCGCCAACCGACAGCAGGGGGCTCTTCACGCGCGGGTGCGGGAGTACCTGCGGGACGACACCGAGGAGGTGGTGATGCTGCCGCTGCGCGCCGGCGAGCTGCGGGCGGTGGTGGAACTGCTGGAGCTGCACGACCTGACCGGCCAGTACCTGCATCCGATGGGGCGCCTGGCCGGGCATCTCGCCCGGGACCTCGAGGCCCGCGTGGCGGCCGGCCTGTCACTGGAGCCGGCCGCCGGGGTGGTGTATACGCAGATCCTCCGGGAGGAGAACGACGCGATGGCCGCGCAGATCGAGGCGGAGCGGTTGGCGATGCGGCGGGACTACGGGCCGGACGTGCCGGCTGACCTGCCGCCGATCGACTTCTCCTGACGCGCGTCTCCTTCGCGGTGGGCCCGCCACGGTCGTGGCGGGCCCCCGCTGCATATGTGCTTCCGGGTGATCAGGTGGCCAGGCGCCACAGGATCACGATGATGACCAGCAGACCGATGAGGACGGCCTTCGGGTTGAGGCTCCAGGAGCCCTCGAGCACCTTGATCTCGGCCCAGATCGCGTCGATCTCCTGCTGCAGTCCGGTGTGGGCGGGGGTGCCGGGCACCAGGGTGTTCTGGACGGCTCCCTTCTCGGCCAGAGTCTGGCGGAGCCTGGCGAGGCGCTCGTCACGGGATATGGCCCAGGGCATCGGGCGGGGTCCTTCCAGTCGATGGGTACAGGCGGTGATGTCGGTAGCGCGGTTCAGGTGAGAGCGCGGCCGCCGTCGAGGCCGGGACTCGGCCTCCACGTTCGGCAGCTAGGGCGCACGGCGGTGGCTCTTCGGCGGTGGGCAGGGCGGGCTGGTTCAGAAGAAGGCGAGCTGCTCGCGCTCCGTACGGGTGGGGGCGAGGTCGGGCAGGCCGGGGGAGTCGGCGGGTGCGGGGCCTTTCTCGCTGGCGATGTGCCAGTCCGCGAGGGCCTGGGCGTCGGCGGCGGTGCGGCACCACGCGTCGTCGCTCAGCGCCCGGCGGGTGACGATCCGCCCGCAGCAGTTCACCCACCACCAGCCCGGCCGGGTCTCGCCCCGGGCCTGCTGGATCAGCGGCTTCTCGTGGTGGCACGCGCAACGGCAGAGCTCTCGGCAGGGCGGTCCGGCGAGCCAGACCCACGCGAGGTCGTTGACGCCGGAGCGCAGGTCCGGGGACGCGTGCTGGTGGGGCTCGCAGTGGTGGGCGTGGCGGTTCGGGCCGGCCTGGATGACGGTCTCGCGGATCGGGCGGCCGTCGTGGCGGCATTCGCCGTGGCGGCCGGCCTGGCACTCGACGGACGGCGGCCGGTGGCAGGCGCAGTCCGTAAACGGGCCGGGGATGTGCTGGTAGTTGCGCAGCCAGCTCGCGGGCCAGACGTTCTCCCGCACCCACGCGGCGGCCTGCGGGGGCATGGCGTCGGACTCCCGGGCGCCGGTATCCGGGTTGTCGCGGGCGCGCTCGGCGGCGAGGCGGGCGCGGCCGGTGTCGGTGAGGCGGGGGCCGTCGGGGTGGTCGGTGAGCAGGCCGCCCCAGATGAGTTCGACGACGTTGTTGGGGACGCCGTGGATGCGGTAGCGGTCGCGGTCGTAGTCGAGTAGGCCTTGGTCAGCGAGGTCGAGCCACCTCGCGTTGACGGGCTTGTCGGCGTGCCAGGGGTCGTGCACAGCGGGTTCCTCCGGGCAGCAATGAAGAGGGCCGGCCCGGCCGCGGGGTGTGCGGCCGGGCCGGCAAGGACGGGAAGAGGGCGTGGTCAGCCGGAGAGGCGCACGGGCATGACCAGGTGCTGGTAGGTGGCGTCGGGGCCGTCGCCGAGGCGGCCGGCCAGGTACGCGGGCTTGTGCGGGTCGCGCACGTGGAGGTCGGCCTCGCTGGTGCCGAGCGCCTTGAGGGCATCGGCCAGGAAGGCCGGGTTGAAGGCGATGACCAGGCCCTCGGCGCCGTCGGTGCCGGTGGCGTGGGCGGGGATGCGGTCGCTGGCCTGCGCGTCGTCACCCGAGCCAGCCTCGACGCGCAGCTGCTCACCGCCGCGCTCGACGACCAGGCGCACGGGGGTGTTGCGGGTGGCGACCAGCGCGACGCGCTGGATCGCGTCGACGGCCTCCGCCACGGGCAGGCGCAGCGTGATGGGCCATTCGCCGGCGAAGAAGCCGCCCATCGTCGGGAACTCGCCGTCGAGAAGGCGGGTCATGTAGGTGCGCCCGCCCGGGATGGACAGGCCGAGCAGGCCCTCGGACCAGTGGAGGGTGAGGGTGTGCTCGCCCTCCAGCGCCTTCGCGGCCTCGGCGAGGGCCTTGGCCGGCACCAGCACCGCCGCCTGGTCGTCGCCGTTCTTCTTCCCGCCGCGCTTCGGGGCGGGAGTGGGCAGGACGCCGGTGGGCTGGACGGTGAGTTCCTTGTGGGTCATGCGGTAGCGGTCGGTGGAGTCCAGGTGGAGCATGCTGCCGTCCAGTCGGACCTTGATGCCGGTCAGCGTCGGGAGAGAGGTATCAGTGGAGGCGGCGACGGCGACCTGGGCGACGGCGTCGGCAAGGACGCCGGCCTGCACGGTGGCAACGGCGTCGGGCAGGGGGAGCACGGCGGGGTACTCCTCGACGGGGAGAACCGGCAGAGTGAAGCGGGCGGCGCGGCAGCCGACGGCGAGGCGGGCGCCGTTGTCGACGAGTTCGAGGTCGACGTCGGCTCCCTTGGGCAGGCGGGAGCAGATGTCGTTCAGGAGCCGGCCGGGGACCAGGGCGGTGCCGTCGTCGGCGATCTCGGCGGAGACGGTGGCGGAGGTGTAGACCTCGCCGTCGCAGGCGGACAGGCGCAGGCCTCCGTCACCGGTGGCCAGGAGCATGCCGAGCATGACCGGGACCGGCGCGCGGGAGGGCAGGGCCTTGGCGGTGTAGGAGACGGCGTCGGTGAGGGCGGAGACGGGCAGACGAAGCTTCACGGTGGTGCCTTCCGGGGTGGCGGTGGTGTGTTGTCGGGCGGGACGGAGCCGGTCAGCCCTCGTCGTCCGCGTCGTCCGGGCCGAAGGGCATGCAGTCGGGGTAGTCGGTGTCGAGGAGCAGGCAGTCGCCGTAGTCGTCGGCGCGCTCCAGAACGAGTTCGGTGGTGCCGACGTAGCCGGGCACCAGGGCCATGACCGGGGCGTGGTCGGGTAGGCCGGCCAGGACGGCGGCGAGGTCGCCGACCGTCAGCACTCCGGCCAGGCCCGTGCGGCGGGCGACGGCGGGCTGTGCGGGCGGCGCTTCGCCGTCGGCGGGGGTGGGGGCGGGCAGGTGGAGGTCGAGGGCCGGGGTGTTCGGGTCGGGGTCGGGCGCGGTGGTGTGCAGGACCAGGGCGCCGTCCCAGGTGGCGGAGCGCAGCGGCCAGCGGCGCGGCGGTTCCACTGCGGGACGCCGCAGACGACCAGCAGGTGGTCGGGCAGGCGCGTGATGCGGGCGGCGAGGTCGCCGACGGTGAGACGGGCGGCGCTGTAGGGGGTGCCCTCGATCCGCCACGGCGCCCGGCGGTCGACCGGCGGGCGCTTCGCGGCGGCGGCCTTGAGGGTCTCGGTGATGGCGGTGACCGCGGCGGCGCCCATCTCCTCGGGGCCGGCCGGGTCGGCGGTGACGGTCACGGTGGCGTTCACGACGTCCTCCAGGTGGATCGCGGGTCGGCCGGACGGCCGGCCCCGCCCCCGGACGCGCCCCGCCCGCCCCGGCCGGGTGTTCGGCGGGGCGGGCGGGGCGCGGCCGGGGGCGGGGCCGGCCGTCCGGAAGGTCAGAGGGCGTGGTGCAGGGCGGGGGTCGTGGGTGCGCCGGGGCAGGTGGTGGTGCCGTCCGGGGTGCGCCAGGTCCGCTCGGGGTCGTCCTCGGTGGCGGCCCAGGCGAGGGGCTGGTCGCAGTGGCGGCAGCGGAAGCCGCCGGCGGCCAGGCTGGGGGCCTTGAGGGCGGCCAGGTTCTTCAGCGGGCTCAGGCGGGGCAGCGGCGCCGGCCGGGCAGCCGGTTGCGAGGCCGGGGCCGGGGTGGTGTCCGGCCGGGTGTGGACGGCGGCGAGCTGAGCGAGGGCCTCTTCGACGGCGGGGCTCAGGAGCAGGCGGGTGCGGCGCTCGGTCTTCCACCACCGGCCCGCGTACGCGGCCGGAGCGAACAGCAGCCAGACGCCGGCGGTAATGGCGGCGGCCGCGGTGCGCCCGCTTCCGGGGCCGGTCTGCCAGGTCGCCGCGCAGGCGGCGGCGCCGAGGAGGGCCCAGCCGGCGCGGGCGGCGGTGGAGCCGCGCCGGGCCGCGACGAACAGGACCAACGCGAGGACCAGGGCGGCGCCGCCCACCTGGCCCGGGGTGGCGGGCAGGCCGGCTGCGTTCTGGCGCAGCCAGGCGGCGACGGCGCCGAGCGGGACCTGGAGGACGTCGCGGATGCCGTCGGCCGTGTCGCTGTGCCACAGGTAGGCGGCGGCCTGGGCGCAGCCGCGGGCGAGGTCGGCCACGGCGGCGGCGGCGAGGCGGAGCGCGGTGGTGACGAGGGTGATGGTCAGGGACGCGACGAGGACGGCGGCCAGCGCGGTGGCGGTGATCTGTCCGGCGCGTTGGGCGGGGCTGGTGCGGGTGCGCCAGGTGGTGGCGGCCCGCTGGCGCAGGGGGGTGGTGGCCTCCCAGGCGCTGGCGGTGGTGGCGAGGACGCGTAGGGCGGCGTCGGTGAGGCGGGTGGCGAGCACGGTGGGCGGGTCTCCGATCGGGGTCGGCGGCAGGTGGGGTAGGTCGGTGCGGGCGCCGCGGCGCCTTCTGGGGCCGGCGGCCCCGCCCCGGGCCGGGCCGTGGTGGCCGGGATCCGGGGTGGGGCCGCCGGTCCTCGGAGGGGCCGGGAGCGGTCAGCCGCCGAAGCCGGCGGAGTCGGCGGTGCGGGAGCGGGTGTGGTGGGGCAGGAGGGTGGCGGTGCCGTCGGCGATGCGCTCGCGCAGCAGGTCACCGCTGTGCCGGTCGGGGGTGCCGTGGATGGTGATGTCGCCGGCGAGCAACTGGGCGCGCAGGTCGAGCGGCCACACGTCCAAGAACAGGTTGCTGGCGGCGACGGCGGTCTCGATCGCCAGCGGCCTACCGGTGGTGACGATCTCCTGGAGCCGGTCGGCCAGGCCGGGCTGCCGACGCAGGAGGTGGTCGGCCTCGCCGATGAGCAGCAGGATCCGCGGCTGGTCCTCGGTCGGGGTGTGGGCCTCGCTGCCCGTGGCGACGCAGGCCTGCGCGCGGCGGCGGGCGAGGTCGAGGACCTGGTCGAGGATCTGCTCGGCGTCGTCGAAGTCGGCGCACAGGTCGGCGACGGTGGTCAGGGTGGCGTGGCGGGCGGGCTCGATGGCCCGAGTGGTCGTGGTGGGGTCGGCGGCGAGCCGCTGGAGGGTGTGGGTCTTGCCGGAGCCGGTGGTGCCGAGGAGCAGGTGGGTGTGCGCCATGACGGGGTGCCTCCTTGGGGGCATGGGTGAGAGGCCCTCGGTCGGACGGCCGGGGGCTGCGTGGTGTGGGTGCGCGGCCGCCCGCCCGGCCGTGGTGGCCGGGCGGGCGAAGAACGGGGCGGGCAGTGCCGGGCTACGCCTCGACCGACTCGCTGGCATCGGCGGCCAGGGGCAGGCCGTACTCGCCGGACGCCTGCGTGTTGCGGACGACCGCGCCGCTCTTGGTGAGTTCGGTGAGCTTGTTCTCGACCGTCTTCTTCGCGACCTGGGTCATGTCGATGATCTGGTCGATGTGCAGGTAGGTGACGTCGAGGCCGGCCGGGTCGCGCCACTCCTCCAGGACCGCGAGGATCTTGTCCTTCGCGGTGGGTTCCTTGGTGAAGGCCGGCGCGGGCCCGGGCGCCCACGACGCGCCGCCCCCGTCGACGCCGTCCTCGGCGGCGGGGCCGACGGGGACGGTGGCGATCTCGTCGCGGTCGTCCCAGCCGGGGAAGTCCGCCGGGTAGGCGATGGCGTCTTCGTCCCAGAGGCCGGCGGCGGACTCCAGGATCCAGGCCCGCATCATCTCCGCCCGCTCGTCCGGCCCGACGACGTACCCGACACCGAACGTCCGGGACGGGTCGTCCTCGGGGATGCTCGGGTCGTAGATGAGGCTGTCGGTGCCGGTCCGCCAGTACGCGGGGATCCTCGACGGGTCGATGCCGTCGAAGCTGTCGGGCAGGTCCACCCTGTGCTTCTGCGCCCCGTCGGAACGCAGGAGCACCAAGGCCCCGCCGTAGAAGATGTTGTCGCGGATCGACGTATCGCTGCCCATCTTGTCGAGGTTGAGAATCTGGCCGCACAGCACCATGGCCATGCCCAGCGAACGGCCCTGCTCGGCCAGGGCCGCGACGACGAAGGCGGCCTCCTTCATGTACTCGGACTTCTCGGAGAGGAGCTGGGCGAACTCGTCGAGGACGACGGCGATGAACGGCATCTCCTCGGTCGCGGTGAAGTTCTTCATCCGCAAAGCCTGCGACTGGGCGATGCGGTGCAGCAGGATCGCGTAGGCCAGGCGCAGGGCGCCCATCGCGCCGTCCTTGCCGGTGCCCGCGAACGCGGCCATGTCCTCCACGTCCGGGTTGCTGCTGCCCTTGGGGTCGGCGTAGATGATCGCGATCCCGTTGACGTGGTAGCTCAGGCACAACAGCTGCAGGACACCGCCCTTGCCGGAGCCGGTGACGCCGGCGACCAGCGCGTGGCGGGCGCCGCCCTGGGGGTCGAACAGCTGCAGACGCGAGGGCCTGCCGCTGATGCCGAGGCCGAGCTGCACGAACCCGTTCGGGTTCGAGCGCAGTGCCTCGGGCCCCGGGAGTGCCTTGCCGGTCTCCAGCGGGGAGCGGTCCATCAGCCGCAGGATCGCCCGGCGCGGGTCCTGCGTCGACTCGACCGACACCAGCAACGTGGTACGACGCAGGGCGCCGGCAATGCGGACCATGTCCGGCATGGTGATCGCGTCGGTGTCCTCGTCGGCGACGATCCACGCCGCCACGCCGCCGGTGGCCGGATCATGGACCAGGCCCTCCAGATGCGTGCCCGGCATGCAGCCGCTCCTGTTGCCGACGCGCTGGAGCCACAGGCTCTCCAACTCCCCGTGCTGCGCCTGCTGCTCGGTCGGCTGGACGGTGTGGACCAGCACGTTCCGGGCCGACTCGTGCGGACCCGCCGTGATGCGGATCCAGGCCGTCGGCAGCCGGTACACCCCGGAGAGGGTCTCCGCGGTGACGGTGACCGGACGGCCGGGGGCCGCCTCGATGATGCCCTCCCACGCCTCGGGGCCGTGGGCGGTGAGCTGCAGGTGCTGCCCGGGGTGGGTGCCCTCCTTGCCGGAGATGTGCGCGTGCCAGCGCTCCAGTACCTCGCGCTGCGCCGGGGTGAGCCGGTCCGCCGGGGCCTGCTGTGCGGCGGCCGGGACGGGGGTGGCGGCGCGGCGCCGGCGGCGGTTGCCGAGCACCTTGCGCAGCACGAACGCGGTGTAGCCGCCGGCGGCCCACCAGGCGACGGAGACCAGGCCCGTGACGGAGGGCAGGGTCATCCACCCGGCGAGCAGGGCGTCCGCGCCGGGCAGGCCCTGGAGGGTGACGGTGGCCGCGGCCGTGGCGGTGGCCACCGCGGAGACGAACATCGGCCGGCGGTGCGCGGCCAGGATGTCCCCGCCCGGCACGGCCGCCAGCGTCCCGGGCGACAGGAGGCCGGCGAAGTTCGCGCCCGCGACCACCGTCGGGGCGGCCATCAGGCAGCACACGGTGCCGGCGGCCTGTCCGTCGAGGAAGGGCAGGATCGCGGCGGTCAGCGCCGGGGCAGCGACCTCGACGGCCGCGACCGCCCGCTCGACCGTCGGGCTGCGCACCGCCTGGTCGGCGGGGGTGGTGTCGGTGCTCATCGCGGTGTGCTCCTCTATTCCTGGGTGTACCAGCCGCGGTCGGCCATGCCGACGGGGGCACGGTCGGCGGCCTGCTGGATGCCCTCGTGGGTGGTGGTGGCGACGCCCTCGGCCGCGCGGGCGGCCTGGGCGGTGTCCTCGGCCCGGCCTGCGTAGCCGGCGGCGCTCTCTCCCAGTCCCTGCATGGTCTTGGACAGTTCGCGGGTCTCGGCGACCGTGGCGGTGTCGACCTTCACGGCGGTGATGTTGTCCGCGATGCGGCCGGTGTCCTTGGCGGCCTCGGCCAGGTGTGTGGCGAGCTGGCGGTGCTGCTCGCTCCCGCGGGTGACGGCCTTCGCCAGCGTGTTCACCTCCCGCTTCAGCTCGCGGTAGGCGATGCTCACCTTGGTCTTCCCGGTGGTCCTGTTCGCTCCGGACATCGGTCAGCCTCCCTGCTGGTCCTGGTAGAACTCCCGCTCGGCGGGACTGGTGAGCGGGCTGTCGACGACCGCCTGGTAGATGGGGCCGTGCCGGGTGTCGGCGTTGATGACCAGCGCGCCGGCTTCTTCGGCGCCCCTGATCGCACGGCGCTCGGTCTCCTCGGCCGCGGCGCACAGGGAACCGGCCTGCTCGGCCAGACGCTCCAGCACGCGGACCAGGCCCTCGCCGCCCTGGACGCCCCTGGTGCGTTCCAGGAGCTTCTGGGCGGCGAGGGCGTGTTCGGTCGCGACGGCCACCGCCGTCCTGCTCTGCTCGGCGACCTTCCTGAGGTAGGCGGCCCGGTCCCTCATCTGGTTCTCGAACCCCTTCAGGGTCCGTACCTCGCTGCGGCCGAGCTCGCGCCGCTCGCCGTCGGCGATGAAGCTGACCGTGCTGGGGGTGACCTCGATGAACGTGGCGGGCTCGGCGAAGGTGGTGGGGGCGGCCATCGGGTACTGCGTCCTCCTCGAAGCGGCCGGGTCGGCCGGCCGGGTGTGCGGGGCCGGCTGGATCGCGGCGGAGACGGCATCGGCCGCGGCCTGCCCCGGCGACGGGGATCCCTGCGCCAGCGCGGTGGTGCTGGCCATCGGGCTCGGGATCGGGCTCGGCTTCGGTTGCGCCGGGTCGGCCCCCGGCTTCGACTGGGCGGGGACGGCCGGCGCGGCCGTCGGCTTCGGCGGCACCGCCGGCGCCCCCGTGTCCTCCGTGCCCGGCGCCTTGGCCGGGCCGCCGCCGCCCGGCTTCGGCGGCTTCGCCAGGTCGACACCGGGCTTCGGCCGGGCGGGGACGGCCGGCGCGGTGGTCGGCTTCGGCGGCACCACCGGGGCCTTGGCCCCCGCATCGTTCTTGGCCAGGTCGGCGCTCGACCCGGCGGCCGACTGCATCGGCGGCTTCGGCGGCGGCTTCAGAGTGAGGGCGTTGCGGATCTTGGCCTCGTCCATCCTCTTACGCTCGGCCTCGTCCACGGCCTGCCGGTCGGACCAGCCGTCCCGCACACCGTCCCGGTACGCCTGCGCCTGACCGACCGCACCGGCCGCACGGTTCCCGTCCCGGTATCCGGCCTCCCGCGCGGACTGCGTGCGGGGACGCTCAACCGGCTGCGGCTCGCCCGCCGACCGGCCGGCCGCCCCGGTTCCGGCCTGCGGCTTCGTCAGGTCGGCCCCGCCCTTCTTCTCCTCCTTCTGCTTGTCAGCCTTGGCACCTGCCTGGTCGGGACCGCCCGGCTTCGGAACGGGGACACCGACACCGGCCGGCCCATCCGTGCCGTCGGGCTTCGAGCCCTTGCCCGGCCGGGCAGGAGCATCCGTGACCGCCGTGTCCTTCCCGGCACGGCCCGCACCAGGTTCCCTGTCGCTCTTCCCGCCGCCCCGTCCGAAGCCGCCCGACGCCCCCGGGGCCGTCGATGCCCTGGAGTCGGAGCCCTTCGATGCCTTGGTTTCCGCGCCGGTGCTGGTGCGGCCGTCCTGGCCAGTCCGGGAGGAGGCGTCGTTCTTGGCCGCCCTGGTGTCGGACACAGCGCTGGAGGTCTTAGCGTCCTTAGCCGCAGAACTCTTGGCGTCGCGCGTGTCGGCGCGCTTGTCGTCCGACGACGTCTTCGCAGCCTTGGTGGCCGACGTCTTGGCGTCACGCGTGTCGGCGCGCTTGTCGTCCGACGACGTCTTCGCAGCCTTGGTGGCCGACGTCTTGGCGTCACGGGTGTCAGCACGCTTGTCGTCCGACAATGTCTTGGCGTCGCGGGCGTCGACGCGCCTGTCGTCCAAGCTGGCGGCCTTCCTCGACTCGCTGCTCGTCTTGCCCTGCTGCGCCGACGTCTTGTTGCTCAGGTCAGCGACCTTGACGTCCCGGCTCGACTTGGTGTCCTGGTTGGAGCGGCTCTGCGCGCTGTTCTCGCTCTTGGCCGTGCGGTCGGACTTGTTGGCGTTGGTGGTGTTGGTGGAGGTGCCGGAGACCCGGGTCTCCTTGACGTCGTGGCTGCGCTTGACGGTGGTGGCGGTGCCGGTACGGCCCAGCCGGGAGGCGAGCGACCGCATCAGCGCGGACAGCGGCCCCTCCACGCTCGCGGCGTCGTCCTTGCCGCTCTTCTTGCTGTTGGCGTCCCCGCCCGTCGCGGCGCCGTCGGAGCCGGGCACGGCGGTCTGGCCGAGGGTCGTGGTGGAGCCGATCGGGACCGGACGGGCCGGGGCGATCGGGGTGAGCATCTGGGCGAGGGAGCCGGGCGGGGCGGGCTCCGGAGACGCCGGGGCGGGACCGGTCGCACCAGCGGGGACCGGGCCGTGGCCCGCCGGCGGGACCTCGGCGGAGGACGGCGCGGGGGGATGGGAGGAGTGGTGGACGGTGGGTGGTGTGGTCGGAACGGGCGGTGCGGGAGGCGTCGCCATCGCCAAGGATCCTCACTGTAGGTGACCTCCCTCCCCCCTCCCTCCCGACCCCGAAAGCAACTCCCCCTGGCCTCTGACCGGCCAGGAGGAGTTCCGTGGGGACGTTCTCGACAGGGAGGGAGGGGGGAGGGAGGTCACGGGTTGTCACTACTGGAAGAGGCGCTTCTTCGCCCAGCCGTAGCCGGTGACGGCCACGACGGCGCCCAGGACGGCCAGGCCGGCCATCGGCACCGGGCTGTCCTTGTCACCCTCGGAGGCGGCGGCGGAGGCGGTGTTGACCATGCCCGGCGAGGTCGCCATCGGGAACGCCTTCCCGCAGTCGGCGATCGCGTTGTACGCGCCGCCGGCCTTCGCCACGCACGCCTGGACCGCCTCCCGGCGGGCCCGCTGCGCGTCGCTCTCCACCCCGCCGGTCTTCGCCATCTCGGCCGCCAGCGAGGCGTCCTGCTTCTGCCGCTCCAGGTCGACGCGGGAGGCGTCCAGGGCGATCTGCGCCTTGCGGACATCGGCCTCGGCGGACGCCGAAGCGTAGTGGGACCACGAGACCATGCCGGTCGCGACCAGCACGATCGCGCCGCTGGCCAGGCCGGCCTTCGCGCGAGGGGACAGGCGGGCGCCCGGGGCGTAGGCGCCGTGCAGCGGCGGCGTCTTCCAAGACGGTACGGACGTGATGTCGTAGGCGGGGTCGTTGTAGACCGACTGCTCGGTCATGGGGACATTCCTCCTCTGAGCTGGGGAAACGCGATGCGGTGGTGAACGGGACGGCCGGACGGCCGGGCCGCTATGTCGGCCGGACGGCCGTGACCGCCCCCGCACCCACCCGGTTCGAGGTGGTCGGGGACGGCTACGAACAGCCGGACGCGGACGGGCGGGGGTCAGCGGCGGCGCAGCCGGGGGTGGCACCACCAGCAGTCGGGGCCGTGGTCGTGCTCGGTGCGGGCGTGGACCACCAGGAAGGGGGTGGCGATGGTCGCGGCGATGGCCAGCAGGGCCAGGACCAGGCCGATCAGGTAGGCGGTGAGGCTCAACGGGGCTCCTTCGTGGGGCGGGTTCCGGCCGGGGAGGCCGGGTCGGTACGTGTCGGCCGGACGGCCGTGGCCGCCTCCGCACCCACCCGCGTGGGGTGGTCGGGGGCGGCTACGGGCAGCCGGACGCGGATGGTGCTGTGATGTGCCGTTCGCCCTGCGGGGGGCGGGTCAGGTGGTTGGAGGCCCGGACGGGGGGCGGTAGCAACGCCCCCGGCAGGCCGGGGGCGAGGTTCAGCGGTCGAGCCCGGGGACGGGTTGTCGGTGGAGCGCCCGGGCGGGCTGCCGGCCCGGCGCGGCGTGGGTCACGC
The DNA here is from genome assembly GCF_036322525.1 of Streptomyces sp. BE20. Classification (NCBI taxonomy): domain Bacteria; kingdom Bacillati; phylum Actinomycetota; class Actinomycetes; order Kitasatosporales; family Streptomycetaceae; genus Streptomyces; species Streptomyces sp. BE20. The sequence goes on from NZ_JAQYWW010000416.1 coordinate 28,148, forward strand.
CGCGTCGGAGTAGTCCTCACGGCCGGCGGCGGCCTGGGTACGGCGCTCGGCGACGATCTGACGGGCCCGGTTACGGCGGTCCTGACGGGTGCCGCCGGTGACGCCGAACGACTCCTCGATGTAGCTGAGCGTGACGACCTCCTCGCCGAACTGCTCGATGAGGTCGGCGATCTCCAGCGCCTGGCGCTCGGCCGGGCTACGGGTCGCGGACGCGTGGGCCACGGCCGCCGCCTCCAGGGCTACGGCCATCGACCGCTTGAGCTCGGCGGCCTCGGCCTCGGCGAGTGCGGCGCGGCGCCTGTCCTCGGCCGCGCGGCGCTCCCCCTCGGCCTCGGTGGCCTTCGCGTTGGCCAGGGTCACGGACTCGGTCTCCAGGGCTACGGCCGCGTCCCGCCGGGCTACGGCCGCCTTACGGGCGGCCTCGGCGGCGGCCTCCTCGGCCTGCGCCTTCGCCTCGGCGAGGCGGGCCTGCTCGGTGTCGGCCTCGGCCTGGAGCCGGGCCTGCTCCGCGACCGCCTCGGCCTGGCGACGGGTCGCCCGCTCCTGCGCCTGGTGGGCCTGCTCGGCCGCCTCGTGCTCCAGCTTCTGCCGCCCGATCCGCGCCTTGAGCTGCGCCTCTTCGGTGCGGGTGCGGATCTCGGCCGCGTCGGCCTCCGCCTGGGCGGTGGCCTTCGCGGCCTCGGCGGCGGCCTCGGCGCGCAGCACGTCGGCCTCGGCGTCGGCCTTCGCCTGCTGGAGCTGTACCTCCAGCGCGTGCTTCCGTACCACCGCGTCGGCGGCCGTACGCGCTTCCTCCTCGGCCCGGGTGCGCTCCGCCTCGGCGAGGAGGCGGGCGGCCTCGGCGCGGGAGGTGGCGGCGGCGATCGCGGCTTGGCGCTCGACGGCGGCGAGGGCTTCCGTAGCCTCCTCCTCCGCGACCCGTAGGGCCAGCTCCCGCGTCCGTACCCCGGCCTCGTGGGCCCGTAGGGCGTCGGCTGCGGCGTCCCGGCCGGGCTGGCTCAGTGCCTCCTCGACCGTCATCCCCCAGGCGACCATCCGTAGGGGCATCCGCTCGTCGGCGTCGGCCTTCCAACGCCACCCCTTTCCGTGACGCTGCGTGAGGCGCTGCTGGTACACCCGGCGCTGCCGGGCGAGCTCCAGGGCCCGGCTGTAGGTCAGGTCCCACAGGCGCATCTGCCGGGCGATCACCGCCGTGCTGTAGGGGCTGAGGAACCAGCGCGACGGAGGGACCTCGTCGCGTGTGATGCCCTTGAGCTTGGCGATGTGCGCGGAGTAGAGGTGGGCGACGTACTCGGTGAAACCGACCCAGACGATGACGACCCCGGCGTGGGAGACCTTGCCGCCGGTGTTGTTGCCGGTGTTCCAGTTCAGCCAGATCGTCAGCGCGGTCAGCAGGACCGGCAGCAGCCGCACCCACGCCGCCTTGCGCTCGAACCGGATCAGGAACAGGTGCCCTAGGCCGAACCCGATGATCGACACGTCGACCGCGACCGGGAGCATCCAGGCGTGCTCGCCCCAGCCCCAGTGGTCGGCCGCGGCCTTGGCCACGGCCGCGTAGGAGGAGACCAGGCCGATCCCGGCCATCGCCACGCCCAGCAGCAGGACCAGGACCAGGAGCGCGATCTCCCACCCGGCCAGCACGATCCGCACGGCCGCCGCCGGCCGCTGCTCCTTCACGTACACGCTGTCGCTCACTGCCCCTCCCTTACTTCTTCGTGGTGGTGGTGTCGGTCCCGGCCGGAACGGCCAGGCGCTCGGCGGCGTGGGTGTTGGCCTGGTACCGCATGCGGTCCACCAGCAGGTCGCTGTCGTAGCGGCTGCCGGTGTCGCGGATGCGGTCGCCGCCGAGCAGCTCCAGCAGAGCGGCCAGGCTTGTCACCGGCTCGGCCTGCGGGTAGCCGCTGTGCAGCAGGACGATCAGCGCGTAGCCCGGGTAGCGGGTGGCGCGCAGGGTGCCGGCCGCGCGGTGGCCGGGGTGGTGGTGCAGCCAGTAGCCGGCGCCCAGGCAGTGGACGGCGCTGCCGTCCGGGTAGCCGGTCCACCGCTCCGGCATGGCCAGCCCGAGCGTGTTCTCGGGGTCGAGGTGCTGCTCGGCAAAGTCGGCCGCGTGGATCTCGGCCTCGCCGCGCACGCCGGTGTCGACGTGGCGCAGGACGGCGGCCAGGTCGCCGTCGACGGGCGGCTGCAGCGGCTCCCAGCCGGCGGCCTGCGCGGCGAGGAAGGCGGCGGCGGCCTCCAGCTCGCCCTCGACGTCGAGCAGACGACGCCGGGTGGCGGCCAGGCTGGTGGTGCGGATCAGACGGAACACGTGGTCCTCCTCGTGGTCGTGGCGGGGCGGCGTCGGGCACCGTCGAACGCCGCCGCGCCCCGCACCCCGGTGGTGCGGGGGCGGGGTGCGGTGGCGAACGACAGCAACCGTCGGCGGTCAGATCCGGTTGGGCTGGACGTCGAAGAACATGACGTTCGAGCCGGCGAGCTGCGGGGCGGCGCGGACCATCTCCGCCATCACCCACAGGTAGAGGTCGTAGCGGCTCGCCCCGGCGCCCGGCGTGCACGTGCCCGAGAGGGAGCGGACGGCGTAGCCGCCGTTGGGCAGCGGCTTCTGGAGCGTCATCACGTAGTGGTGGGTGCCGTGGTGGGTGCCCTGCGACGGCGCGGCGCCGACGGGCACCTGGGCGGAGGCGGTGCCGGTGTTCTGGTCCATCGGGTTCTCCTCGAAAAGGGGGCCGAAGTGTGGTGGTCAGCGGGTGTCGAGCGGGGCGCGCGGGCGGCCCGGCTCCCCGAGGTCCGGGGGCCGGGCCGCCGCACCGCGCCGGACGGCGCCGCCCCGCGCCCGGGAGGTCCGGGGCGGGGCGGCGATGTGCGGTGCGGTGGCGGCGTGTCAGACCAGATCGAGCGGGATGCTGGTGACGGTGCTCTCGCTGTAGGTGCCACCGTCGCCGTGGAAATGCACACTGCGGCCGGTGCTGGTGCTGTTGTACTGCGGCCCGTTGCCGACGTTGATCGGGCCCGTCGCCGTGCCGATCTGAACCACGGCCCCGGCCACAGTCGCGACCTCAGCCGAGTTGCGGATCTCCTGCTGCGCCATGTTCTGCCTCCTCGTCGCGGCCGGGACGACCCCGGCCTGCCGGTGCTCCTGTTCGTCGGGCACCGTCGAACACCGCCGCGCCCCGCACCCGGTGGTCCGGGGCGGGGAGCGGCGGCAAACGACAGCAACCGCCGACGGTCAGACCCGGGCGGCGAGGCGCCGGAACGCGTCGACCTAGTCGGGGTGGGCGGCCTCGTCCAGGACGTGCCGCTGCTCCAGGAGCGCGCCGTCGGCGGCGGGCTGGGCCAGCGTGCGGTCGGCCCAGGCGGTCAGGGCCTGCTCGCCGGGCTCGGCGACGACCTCGCCCTCCCACGCGGCGCAGTGCGTGCGGATCCGGCTCTCGCCGAGGGTGCGTACGGTGATCTGCCAGATCGGCCACTCGGTACGCGGGCCCGGGTCGACGGCCAGGACCTCGTAGACGGGGTCGAAGCGGGTGGCGCGGTAGAGCCCGCCGACGCGGCGCGGGCCGATCTGGCGGGCGACCCAGCGCCGGTACGTGGCGGCCTCGTAGTGGGCGCGGCGGGCGGGGGAGGAGGTGCGGGCGTAGTGCTTCATGGATGGCCTCCGGCCGGGAGCGTCGAGGGCGCGCCCGCCGCACACCGGGACCTGCGGGGTCCGGGTGTGCGGCGGGCGCGGGAGGGGGTGTTGGTCAGCCGGCGGCCGGGATGCGGGAGCGGATGCTCTTGCCGATCGCGGAGGGCTGGACGGTCCAGCCGGGGGAGAGGATGTCGAGGAGGAGCAGGCCGCGGCCGGACTCCGCCTCGTCGTCGTCCGGGGCGTGGCCGGTGCGGCGCGGGGCGGCGTCGGCGAGCGGGTCGTGGACCGTGACGACCGCGTCGGCCGCCCGGGAGCGGTGGACCTCGACGACGAGCGGGACGTGCTCGCCGCAGGCCCGGACCGCGTTGCCGATCAGCTCGGACAGGACCAGCCGGGCGGCCTCCGCGGTCTCCAGGTCGACGCCGTGGGCGATCAGGACGGTCAGGGCCAGGGCACGCACGGTCTGCACGGTGTCCCGGTCGGCGGTGAGGTGGGCGGTGATCCCGCCGGGCCGGTTCGCCAGGTACAGGCCCGGGCGCGGCGCGGGGAGCATCGGGACCTGGCCGGTGAGGCCGGGCGCGCTGCCGGTACCGAAGGTGGTCATCATCGCCGGCTGCCCTTCGGCTTGGCGGGCGGCGGCGGGACCGGGGTGCCGCCGCCGATGTAGCTGCGGCAGAGCGCGAGGTCGGTGGTGTTCACCGCTTGCCTCCGCCCTGGCGGGCGCGGCGCAGGGCCTCGTCCATGTTCGGGTCGCTGTCTCCGTCGGCGCCGGCGGGTCGTGCAATGATGTTGTTCAGCAAGGCGTTGCCTCCTACAAGGCGACGATGACGGCCCCGGGATTGCCCTCCCGGGGCTGTCGGCATGTGGCGGGCGGCTTCTGCCGTCCCCCCGCCGTCTCCGCACCCGGGTCGAGGGGCGGAGACGACGGGCGAGCTCGCAGAAGCAGTGCGGTCAGTGGCGTGGTCGGGGGAGGAGCTACTGGCCGGTGCCCGGAACCTCGGCGACCGCGTAGCCGAGCGAAGCGGGGTCGGCGCCGTCCCGGATCGCGGCGGCATCGGCCCGCAGTCCGGCGGCCTCGTCGGCCCGCAGTGCGGCGGCGGCCTTCGCCCGCGACCGCGCTGCGGGCGGTGCGGTCGGGTCGGCGGCGGCCGTCCGGCTGGCGGCTGCTCCGGCTTCGGCGTTGACGGCGGCGAGGCCGAGGTCGTCGGCCAGCGCGGAGCTGGTCTCACAAATCACCGGGCATCGCCCGTGGGGGTGGGCGGGGAGGGGGTCGGCGATCGTCACTTGGCGCCTCCGGTGGCCTTCTTGAGCGCGGCGGCGCCGGCCTTCGCGGCCTGCGCGGCCGCCTTGCTGGCCGCCTTCGCGATGAGGAGCTCGAGGAGCGTGTCGGCCATGGGTCAGCCCGCCAGGGGCAGGGTGCGCAGGGGCCCGTCGAACGCGCAGCTCGTGGTGCCGGGGTGGAGGGGGCGGGCCGGGGTCGGCGTCACGTCGATGGTGTCGGCGAGGACGTCGAGGTCGACCGGGGCGGCGGTCCGGCGGGCGGGGTGGGCGAGGCCGGCGGGGAGCTCGCGGCGCCGGTCGCGGATCCGGGCCACGACGCGGTCGAGGACGGCGAGGAGCGCGTCCAGGCCGCGGAGGTGGTCGGGCAGGCCGTGCTCGGCGACGTGGAGCCACACGTCCTGGACGGCGTCCTCGTCCAGCTCGACCGCGGCCGGGCCGAGCTCGGCGAGACGCTCGCCCGCGGCCGCGAGGAGCCGGCACGCGTAGCGGGTGTAGAGGTCGTCGAGGGTGCCGGCGGTGACCGGCGTGGAGTCGACGGGGAATGCCAGAATGGTCGTCACGGTCGTGTTCCTCTCGTCTTCTACGGGTTGGTGGTGCGCGACCGACGACGGCCCCCGGGGGCGCAATCCGAGGGCCGTCACCTGCGATCTGACTGCACGAGCAGCCACGGCCGCCGCCCACCCCCCGAGCACGACGGGGTGGGCGGCGGCCGTGGCGGCTGGTGCTGGCGGGTGGGTCAGACGGAGAGCGACCCCGGCGTGGAGGACCGGCCTCGCTGCGTCCGCAGCGGGCTCGCGGCGAGCACCTCGTCCGCGGTGCGGGTCCTCGCGATCGGCCGGGCCCCGACCGGCACCTGCGCGCCGAGGATCGGGGACCGCGCGCCGTGCAGCGGGATGCGGCGCAGGGCGTCGGCGACGAATACCGGCAGCAGCACCCCCGACCACTCGGCCTGGCGGCGCTCCGGCCGGTCCTCGGCCTGGCGGCGCTCGGCGAGGCGCTGCTCCTGCTCGGCGCGGGCCTGCGCCGCGGCGCGCTGCGGCTCCCGGTACCGCAGGACCCGCGCCTCGCCCTCCAGCCGCAGACCGGTCGGGCAGGCCTTGGAGGCGATGCAGTCCGCGCACCGGGCGCGGTGCGCCTCGAACCTCGTGCGGGCCGAGTCGGCGGTCGGCGGCGCGGGGTTGAGCTGGTGCAGCGCGACCGGCTGCGGCGTCGGAACCTTCCGCAGCAGGGTGGTCGGCCGGCGGGCGGCGACCTGCGTGGTTCCCTCCTCGATCTGCCGCGCCCAGTGCGCGATCGTGACGTCGATCTCGACGATCCGGCGCGCGGAGGGGCAGCGGGTGTCGCGCTGGCCGGCGTCCAGTTCGGCGCCGGACAGGTCGGTGGAGTAGTGGTCGCGGATGGTGCGGGTCTTGCCCTGGTCGCCCATGATCCGCTGCCAGGTCTGGCAGTCGGGGCAGGCCACGGCGTTCGCCTCGTCCGGGCGGAGGTTGTAGTGGCTGGGGAGCAGGGTCGAGAGCTGCAGCGGGGGGAGCGGGGAGCGGCGCTTGGTGCGGGTGCGAGCGGGCATCGGGGCCTCCTGGCAGGGAGAAGGGGAGTCCGGGGGAGCGCGGGTGCTGCTCTCTCCGCCCGCCAGGCCCAACCCGATCGGTTGGTGTCCTGGTGGACAGGCAGCGCAGCACGATGCTCAGATCGTTCGGCGTTGCTATGTAGGCGTCCGACGTGGGGGAGCTACGGGCTCAACCCCAGTCACCGAGGTGACCGCCACCGCCCGAAGACGGGTGACACCAATGTCGCGGACCGTAACCGGCCCGTTGCAATCGAAGATAGGGACCCATCTCTCATGTGTCAAGATGGTTCAATTATGTCGTGACGGGCGTCAAGATGATGACGTCCATTGCTTGACGCGATAGCCTGTCAGCTCAGCAGCCGCTTGATAGGAGACGAGCCTTGAACGCCAGCACCATCGCGGCCGAGATCCGGGAAGGGATTTCGACCGGACGCTACCGCCACGGGACGCGCCTCCCTGCCGTGCGCAAGCTGGCGGAAGAGCGCAGCGTAAGTCAGCAGACTGTTGCTGCGGCCTACGCCCAGCTGGCGGCTCTAGGCATGGTCCGGACTGAGCCGGGTAGCGGCACTGTCGTCACCGCCGGCCCGACCACCGAAGCCCACCTCGGCACTTTCGGCCCCCCCGACCTGAGCATGCCGATTTGGAAGCCGACATCCGGCGGCGAGGCCAGCGAGGCCACTACCCTGGTCCGTCAACTGCCCGCACCGCCGCATATGGCTGCATGGGGGATCGCCGACACCGACGTCGTGGAGCGCACGCGGGTCCGCTCGGTAGACGATGTTCCGGTTCAGCACAAGTTGACCATCGTGCCCTACGAGCTGGCGTCTCGTCAGCCCGAGGGTCACGAAGGGGTCCCTCCCCTGCTGGCTCCGGTCGGCGCCACTCGCATGTCTCCCCCGGCCGGAGTCCGTTTCGCAGACTGGCTCGGCTGGAACGTGCTGCGCACCGACACCACCATCTCTGCCGAGCCTATGGATCAGGCCGCAGCTGCAGCACTCGGCATGACAGAGGGCACCCCGGCCTTCCGAATCCTGAGTATTGCTCGCGATCCACAGGAGGCCACGGTCTTTGTGACGGTCAGCACCACGCCTCTGCATCATCTGCTGACGCTGAGCATGGCCGGCTGACCACAAGAGGTCACACCACCGTGGTGGCTCCAAGGTCTCGTCTCTCATGGGATACATCACAGCGGCTGGAGATCTGACGAGGAATCACAGCTGCGTCATCAGCTCCATCAACAACGTCGTACATACGTATTCACATCTGCGTACACACGGGTTTTCGCTGGTCAGCCCTAGGCTGCCGGGCATGGTGACACTGGAGGGTGGGGGCATGGCCAAGGGACGCGCGGGATGGCGGCCTGACCTGCTGCGTGCGCAGCGGGAGGCGCACGGGCTGACGTTGGAGAAGGCGGGGGAGAGGCTGCGGGAGGTCGCCGAGGAGGCGAGGCTCAAGGGCATTCCGGCCGCCAATCCTCAGACCCTGTGGCAGCATGAGCAGGGCGAGGTCTACCCCGGTCCGCACTACCGGCGGGCCTATTGCTTGCTCTACCGGGCGACCGACCCCGAGCTCGGGTTCCGCGCTGCACTGCCGGGCGAGGAAACCACCTTCCGGCTCACGCCTGCGAGCAACGAGCACAACGGCGGGCACGTGCTCGCTGTTGAGCGGGCGATTCACCGGATCGCGGCTGGCAGCGACGAGGCCAACCACATGGGTGTGCAGCAGCGGATCCTGGACGCCTGGAAGCGCCGGCACACCGGGGGCGACCCGCACCGCCCGGTCGTGGTCCTGGTCGGCGGGTATGCCGGTTCCGGGAAAACGGAGTTCGCGCGGTTCCTCACTCAGCTGACGGGCTGGCCGTTGCTGGACAAGGATCCGTTGACCAGGCCGTTGGTGGAGCGGCTGCTGGTCTCGCTGGGTGGCGATCCGCACGACCGGCACACCGATCTGTACCGCGAGCAGGTGCGTGACCTTGAGTACGACTGCCTGATGCAGGCGGCCTGGGCGAACATCGGCTGCCGGATCAGCACTGTCCTGACCGCGCCGTTCATCGCCGAGATGACGGACGAGGGCTGGATGCGGCGTCTCACGAACCGGTGCGCGTCGCTCGGCGTCGACGTCGCGCCGATCTGGGTCCAGTGCGACCCGGAGTCGATGCGCGAGTACGTCAGTTTCCGCTCGGCGGCCCGGGATGCCTGGAAGCTGGGGCGGTGGGACGAGTACCTGCAGACGATCGATGTCGACCTGCGGCCGGCCGTGCCGCACCTGGTCGTCGACAACCGGCTCGGCGCCGCAATCAGCCTCGCCGACCAGGCCCGGCAGGCAATCCGGGAGGTGTACGCATGAGCACCGCACCCATGCGCGGCGTGATCCTGTACGGGCCGCCGGCATCCGGGAAGGACACGGTCACCAGGGCGTTGAGCGACATCGACCCGGAATTTTCCCTGTTCTCGCGGGTGAAGGTCGGGCCGGGCCGGTCGGCCGGGTACCGGATGGGCACTCCCGAGCAGCTCGAGGAGCTGCGGGCGTCGGTCGCGGTCGTGTACGAGAACTCCCGCTACGACAGCGTGTACGTGACGGATCGTCCTGGCCTGGACGAGGCGTTTGCGCACGGCGTGCCAGTGATGCACCTGGGGCAGGTCGACGGGGTGCGGGCGGTGCTCAACGGCTACCCGGCCGAGTGGCTGACCGTCCTGCTGTGGTCTCCTCGAGAGGTTACCGAGGCGCGATCGACCGGCCGGGGCGACGCGGACACTCCGGCACGGCTGGACGCGTGGGACGCGACCCGGGCCGACCTCGACGCCAACCCCGACTTCAGCTTCGACCTGACCATCCGCACCGACGAGATCGGACAGGAGGCCGCCGCCGAGCAGATCCGCCAGGCACTCACCACGCCGCGCGGCGAGCTGGTGCTGGTGGACTTCGACGACACGCTGATCGACAGGCTCGCCGCTGTGACGGCCTGGGTGTCCAGGTACTGCACGGGGCACGGTCTGGGCGCGGAGGTCGAGCAGCGGATGCTCGAGGCGATGCGGGTCCGGGCGGACCTGGACGTGATCGAGGGCCTGTGCGCCGAGCTCGGCCTCCCGGAGTCGCCCAGCGGGCTCTGGTCGCGGTACGAGCCGGAGCTCGCCGCCCTGGTGGCGCCGTTCCCCGGCGTGATCGAGGCCCTGACCGCCGTACGGGAGGCCGGCCACCAGGTCGTCGTCGTCACCAACGGCGGCGCGAAGATCCAGCACGCCAAACTCACCGCCGCCGGCATCACCGACGTGGTCGACGCCGTCTGCATCTCCGGCGAGATCGGCATCCGGAAACCGGCGCTCGAGATCTTCGAGACCGCCGCCGCCTCCGTCGGCCGAGACCTTCTCCAGGGCGGGTGGATGATCGGCGACAACGCCGACCTCGACGTCGCTGGCGGCCGGAAGGCCGGGCTGCGCACCGTCTGGATCTCGCACGGCCGGGACTGGCCGGGCGGCGTGGAGCCGGACTTCGTCGCCTCGACCGCGGTCGAGGCGCTCACGCATGTAGGAGGTGCGCGGTGACGGAGGCCCAGCCTGTCCTCGCCGTACTGCATCCGGGCAGCATGGGCGCGGCAGTCGCGGCCAGCGCGGCAGCGACCGGAACCCAGGTCCTGTGGTGCCCGGCCGGGCGCAGCGCGGCGACCATACGGCGTGCCGCCGAGGCTGGGCTGGAGCCGGTGCCCGAACTGGGTGAGGTGCTGGAGCGGGCTGCGGTCGTGCTGAGCCTGTGCCCGCCGGCCGCCGCCGAGGACGTCGCCCGCGAGGTCGCCGGGATCGGGTTCACCGGGGTGTTCGTCGAGGGCAACGCGATCAGCCCCGAGCGGTCCCAGCGGATCGCCGACCTCGTTGGTCGCAGCGCGCGAGCGGTGCTCGACGGCTCCGTGATCGGCTCCCCGCCCGTCGGCGGCAAGCACGCGCGGCTGTTCCTTTCCGGATCTCCCGACGCCGCCGCCTTGGTGGCGACGGTGTTCGCTGGCACCGCGGTGTCGACGCCGGTGCTGGGCGAGGAGATCGGGCAGGCTTCGGCACTGAAGGTCTCCTACAGCACATACCAGAAGGCCAGCAGGGTGCTCGCTGCACTGTCCTACGGCCTGGCTGAGCATCACGGCGTCGACCAGGCGCTGCTGGACGTGGCCGGCAAGCGGGCTGGCAGCTACCTGGTCGAGACCGCCTACATCGCCAAGACGGCGTCCCGGGCCTGGCGGTGGGCGCCGGAGATGGAGGAGGCCGCCGATACCCTGCTCGAGGCGGGCCTGCCGGACGAACTAATACGCGCGGTTGCCGCGACGCTTCGACGCTGGACGGATGCGAAGGACGACGGTGGTCTCTCGGTCGAAGGTGCGCTCCGGATCCTCCGGGAGCCGATGTGAGCACTGATCTGTCGGGCCGTCTGGTCACTGGTTCGTCAGATCGACACGGTGAGCTGGCGGCTACTGTCCGCATCGCCCCTGCGGGTAGGCTTGGCCCGACAGTGATCCAGAATGCACTTCGCCGTCCGGACCCGAGGGACCGGACGGCGGTCAAGTGGATCGGCGCCCCCTGCCAGGGGCCCGTCCCGGTCAACCACGCAGAGGGTGGTGACGTGATGAGGGTACCCGCAGTGGCACCCCCTCATACACGCGGCACCCCGCCGTGGAGTCGACCGGGATCTCCCGAGTCTCGCTCCGGCGGGGTGCCGTCTCTGTATGTGTGGCCGGCCACGGCGGCCCCCGAAGGTGGGGGTGTTCCGTGACCTAGCCCTCGTCCGCGGAGCCCGACCTTCCTACGGGTCCGGCTCCGCCGGCCGCTCCCCGGGCTTCCACCCGGATGACGGCCTTCCTGATCTACCTGCTCTCGGGCTTTCCGACCGTCGAGCGGGCTTGCTGGATACGGACTTTCCATCCGACCACCAGCGGCACTACATCCAATGCACGTCGCACGACCCCCTCGGAAGAGGGACGCACCACCGGCCTCCTGGCAGAGGCCGTTTTGCACCACCACCGGCTTTCCAACCGGTCGCAGTACCGCACTACTCCGGCCCCTTCCAGGGCCTTCGCAGTACTCGCAGTCGAGGCCTTTCCAGGGGCCTCGGCCGCACCCAACCCACGTCGCCCAGAAGAAAGACCTGGAGGTCGCCGATTGGTTCTCACCCCCTCGCGGGGGTCTTGCTCACCCGTCCTGCTGATGCGGGCCGGTCCTCTGCCGTTTTGTGTGCACAGAAGGAGCACTGCCATTTTGCAGCAGGCCACAGCCCTGTTCCAGTCCCGTCGTGTCCCCGTCGCGGAGCCCGTCACCAGGGGTTTCAGCTCGCCGGACGCCAGGGGGGAGGGAGGAAGAGTCTCCTCCCCCCTGTCTGCCATGGGATTCGTCCGGGGACCGGTTGTCGGACCGGTTGTCAGACCGGCCGCCCGCAATCCCGGGACTGTGACGGACATCACTCATTCGGGTGAGAGTGTCGGGGGTGCCGTGGACGGGCTTTCGGGTGTAAATCCGGCCTCCCCGCGAGTTCCCGGCCAGCGCCAGGAGCCGACCGACGTCGCCGCAGTGGTCCCGACCCGGATGGTGTGGGTGCCGCGGGAGCAACAGATGCTGTCCGGGGCGGCCGGGCGGATCGTGCTGGACGGCTACAGCTGGATGCAGGCCGTGCACTGGGTGCACGGTGCCGGCCTGTACGTTCCGCCGGCGCGGCGGCCGAAGTTCAGCGAGACGACGCTGCGGCTGGCGCGGATCCTGTCGGAGCTGACTCCGTGCCGGCCGGGCATCGCGCACCTGATGCGCGCGATGCAGTGCAGTCGGCGGACGGTGCAATACCACCTGGAGATCCTCCGGGCGACGGGGCTGCTGGCCTGGCGCTCGGTCGGCACCCGGCTGCCGATGATTCCCGGCCAGGTCCGGGTGGACTGCCGTGCCAGCGAGTACGAGCGCCTGATCCCGGTCAGCTACGACCAGGCGCTCGGCATCCGGACTGCGGGCGAGGGCGTCGAGCGGCGGATGACCGGTATCTCGACGGAGGGCCGGTCGGTCATCGCCGAGCTCGGCAGGAAGGCCGCGAAGAAGGTCCGCCGCACCCGCCGCACGCCCCGTCACATCCGTGCCCGGCAGCCCCCGGGCACCTCGCGTTGCACCCCAATGGAGGGTGGTACCACCACCTACGTCAGCTCTTCCTCCATGGGTGATTCAAAAGCTACGGGCGAGGCCCGTGTCAAGAAGTCGATCACCAGGGAGCAGCGGACGGCGAAGCCCGCCCGGCCTTCCCGGCAGGGGCGTCGCACCGTGCTGGGCCAGGTCGTCACGGCAGCGATGATGGCGGCCGGGGACAGCCTGGCGCGTCTCGCGTACCGACGGCTTCCGTGGGTCCGCGCGGCCTCCCACGACCAGTTGCGGTGGGTCTGCAACGACCTGACCAACCGGGGCTGGTCCGAGGACCGCGCCCTGGCTTGGCTGGCAGAGGTCGCCGCGCAGTACCCCAGCATCGGCGGTCTGCTCTGGCGGCCAGAGCGGCCGCACGCGCTGATCGCGCACGCCCTGCGTGAGGAGGCCGAGCAGCACGTGCTGAACGAGCAGCTCTGGCGGGAGGCGGCCGCGCAGGTCGACCCGATGGACAACGCCGAGCTGCGGGAGTTCCGGGAGCTCACCGCCCTGTTCGACCTCATGCCGCAGCCGAACGCCGAGCCGGTGGTCGAGAGGGCCGGGACCAGCATCGGTGAGGCCTGCTTCTACCCGCAGGCCGCTGCCGCCCTGATGGAGGCCGACCCCGACACCGCCATCGACCGCTACGGCGCCGACCTGGTCGGCCGGTTCACCTACCTGGCGGCCAGCCCGACCGTCCAGCTCGGAGGGCGGGGCCGATGACCGACCGCACCCTCACCACCGACCACTCGGCCCCCGACCTCCAGCAGGAGCACGAACAGGAGCCGCGACTCAGCGGAGCCGACCTCGCCCGAATCGTGCTGCAGTCCGCCCGCCGCACCGCCCGAGCGAACGGAAACGCCACCGTCAAAGGGAGGCAGCCCACCCTCGGCGAAATCGCCCGCCAGGGCCGAGCCGCCCGCGAAGCCACCAGCCTCGGCGCGATCATCCCGGCCATGGCCAGCGCCCACGGCTGGGACCTCGGCACCGCACGGGGCACCCTGCGCGACCGCTGGGCCGCCATCGTCGGCACCGAGAACGCCCTCCACTGGGCCCCTGCAGGCTTCAACGCCGACACCCGCACCCTGCGCGTCGTCGCCGACTCCCCGGCCTGGGCCACCAAACTCCGCCTGACCACCCGGAAGGTGCTCGCCGACCTCGACAAGCACCTCCCGCCCGGCAGCGTGCGGGCCATCGACATCCGGGTCGGTCACCACCAGGCCGGCCCCGACGACGACCGCCCGCGAACCCCGGCCCAGACCGCTCCCACCGACGACCGGCCCCGCCCCCTCGCTGACAACACCGCCTACCGGCAACTGCGCCAGCAGATGCGCGACCAGCTCCTCGCCCGAGAAGCCGCCCGCGAGGAGGAACACGCACAGATGATGAGCCACCGGCGCTTCGACGGCTGGCAGAAGGAACCCGAACACGTCCACGGGCCGGGAAACGACGCCAGGGCAGCCGAAGAAGCAGCAGCCCACGAAGACCAAGCACGCCGCTCCCGCGAATCCCACCGCGCGGCCCTCGCCGCAGCCCGGGCGGCCAAGGCCGGCGCCGTCCCGCCGTACCCGGCCCGTCGGCCCGCGCCACGTGCTGGCACCGCGTGATCCCTGGTTTCCCGAGCACCCGGACCTGGTCGACCACCGCATCGGCCTGGTGGTCGAGATGCTCACCGCAGTCCAGGCCGCCGTGGACACCGAGCGTGCCAGCGGCGAGTGGCCCGCACTCCGTGCACACCCGGGCGCCGAGCACGACCAGCTCGCGGCCGCGCACGCCCAGCACGTCTGCGACTGCTGGCACTGCTTCCACGGATGCAGACTGGGCGACGACGAGAACGACATCTGGATGTGACCAGGTGGCGTCCGAGGCAGCTGCATCGGGCGATCCGTCGCGCGCAGAGCTGTAGGCGAAGTACCGGGAACCGGATGCGGTGTACCCGAGCGTCATCGGCTCGCTACATTGAGTCCGGGCGCGGCGAGCCGGATCCGGTGGAGCGCTCTGAAACCCGGGAGGACGGACCACGTGGAACTGCATCTGCAGGATCTGATCGGTCGCGAGATCACCCTCGACGACGACGAGCAGACCCCCTGGGAACTCGGCGACTACCGAGACCGCCGTGTCGCCTACCGAGGTGTCGTCCTCGACGCGCACGGCGGCCCTCCGCCCGTCCTGAAGCTCTTCAACGCCCGCAATCACAAGGAGATCCGCCTCAACCCGGACATCTGGACGATCCGCGACGCCCACACCGGCGAGACCATCACGCCCGCACCGAACGGTGCTCCCAGTGCCACGCCCACCCCGCTGGCCCTGCCGGAAGGCGCATAGCCCGGCGTCGACCGTCTGCCCTCCGGTCCCCGGGCCGGCCCTTCGCCGGGCGCTGGGCCGCTCGAGGAATCGCGCTCGGGTTCAGCGACTACCGTAGCGGGCTCGGCACGGGGCGCAGGCGTGGGCGGGACGGGGTCCGTAGCGGTTGATGGGTGTTCCGCAGCCCGCGCACGGTCCCAGTTCCCAGGGGTTGCAGCCCGCCTGGGCAGCGGCGGCCTGACCCTGGTCCCAGGTGATGTCGATGGTCGGGCACTCGCTGGGCGGGCGCGCGGCGGCCGGGCGGGGCGGGGGTGTGGTCCGGGTGATGGTGACGGCCGAGCGGATGGTCTCGCCCGAGTCGCGGGGTGGCTGTGGTGCGGAGCGGACGTCGGATTCCTCGCGGATCCTGGAGCATTCGGCGTCCCGTTGTTCTGGAATCCGGATCCGCTTCTTCTTCGGTGCGGGATCGGGCCGGTCCTCCTGGCCGCCGTTGTCGGTGAAGAGGTCGAAGTCGGTGTTCGATATCCAGAACCGCAGGGTGCGCTGGCTCTGTTTGATGGTGAGGGGAACGTAGTCGCCGGCGGCGATGTCGCGGACCAGGTCGTCCAGCTGACGGGCGCGCGGTTCCCATCGCGGGTGCCAGTTGCCGCAGCGTCCGTGGCGGCGGACCGGGCACGGGTACGGGTTGGTGAGGTCGCACTTGTCGAGCTCGAGGCCGCGAACGCCTCCGCGCACGAGCATGTCGCGGTCGTTCAGGATCGCCTCGGGCGGCAGGTTGTCGGTGCGGCTCCAGTGCACGTAGTCGATCAGCGGCGCTTTGGGGTCGAGGACATGCCAGACCGGGGTGACGCCCTGGTCGCGGGAGGCGAGGTCGCGCCGGCGGACCGCCGGGGCGGTCGAGTAGGAGAGCTGGGGCTCGAAGCCGATCTGCCTGCCGTCCGCGCCGGTGACCAGGACGTCGGTGCGGCGCCGGCCGTCCGGGGCACGCACCTCCAGCTCGGCATGGAAGCCGCCGAGTTCGGCCGCCCGCGCGAACCGCTCCTTCAACGCCTTGTGCTGGTCGCTCTCGCCGTCGCCGTGGTCCCGCTGGTCGCGGCCGGCGCTCCGTTCCCCCAGCCCACCCCCGCCCAGCTGCGGGAGGCGTTCCGCTGGGCTGAGCACCGCACCGTGACCAAGACCGCGACCGTCTCCCTGCTGGGCAACACCTACAACGTCGACGCGGCGCTGGTGAGCCGCAGGGTCGAGCTGGTCTTCGACCCGTTCGACCTGACCGAGATCGAGGTCCGCTTCCAGAGCCGGCCCTTCGGCCTGGCCATCCCGCACACCATCGCGCGGCACGCGCACCCCAAGGCTCGCCCCGAAACCCCCGAAACCGAGCCCGCACCCACGACCGGCATCGACTACCTCCGCCTCATCGACACCGCCCGCACCGCCGAACTCGGCCGCGAGATCAACTACACCGCCCTGCTGCCCGACCGGCCCGGCGAGGACCGGTGACCAACGCCGACCCGGTCCAGGACCGCATCGACGAACTCGAGACCGAGCAGGACCTGGCCAAAGCCCTGCAGAGCCGCGCGCTCCGTCTGGCCGTGACCTTCCACCACCGGGCCCAGGCCGCGGCCGCGGAACTGGACGACTTCATCAACCACCTGGAGAGGGACGGACGTTGATAGACAAGATCCAGGGCTTCTACGGTTTCACCAAGATGCCGTTCCGCCGGGACCTGGCCCCGGGCATGCTGCACCGCCACTCCTCCCACGCCCAGGCCGCCGCCCGCATCACCTGGTGCATCGGCGAACGCGCCCTCGGAGTGATCACCGGCGAGGTCGGCGCCGGGAAGACCGTCGCCATCCACGCCGCCCTCGCCGGCCTGGACCACCCCAGACACACCGTCATCTACCTGCCCAACCCCGCCATCGGCGTCGCCGGTATCCACCACGCCATCGTTACCTCGCTCGGCGGCGTTCCCCGCCCGCACAAGTCCACGCTCATCCCGCAGGCCGCAGACGCCCTGGCCACCGAACACGCCGAACGGGGCCGCGTCCCCGTCCTGATCATCGACGAGGCCCACCTCCTCGACCACGAGCAACTGGAGGCGGTGCGGATGCTGACCAACCACGACATGGACTCCACCAGCCCGCTGGCCTGCCTCCTCATCGGGCAGCCCACCCTCCGCCGGAAGATCAAACTCGGGATGCTCGCCGCCCTCGACCAGCGCATCGCGATCCGCTACAACATGCCCCCGATGACCAGCGAGGAGACACCCTCCTACCTCGCCCACCACCTCGCCCTGGCCGGACGCTCCGACACCCTCTTCTCCGACGACGCGATCACCCTGATCCACGACACCTCGCGCGGCTATCCCCGCGCGGTCAACAACCTCGCCGTTCAAGCCTTGCTCTCCGCCTACGCCGACGGGAAGTCCATCGTCGACGAGTCCAGCGCCAGAGCCGCCGTCGCCGAAGTCACCGCCGAATAACCACCCCCGCGCACGGCACCATGAACATCCCAGTGACACCGTGAACACCAAACGCCCGGCCGGAATCCCACCGACCGGGCATTCTCGTCACCCCACATGCTCATCCCGAGCGGCAAGCCGATGCTCACCTTGAGTGGCACTCAACAGCAGTCGGCGACTGAGATCGCCGCCCTTGCCCGACTCGTCACCACCCTCGAGGCCACCCACGTCATCGACTACCTGAACTCCCTGCTGACGAAGAAGTACGGCTATCCGCCAGCACCGGAAGCTCGCGAGGTGGAGCTCTTCGACACGATCGTCGACGGGATCACCGGCGGATACACCGCAGGGCAGATGATCGCGATCGTCTGGCGCGCCGCGGACTCGGCCGCGGGGTGGAAGGAGCGCAACGCACGGATGGGGCCGGCAGAGGCCTCGTCGGCGACGGTGACCATGGTCCGCAAGAAGCTGGACGACGCCCGTGAGCGCCGCCAGCCCGTCCCGGAGTACGAACCGCCGCGCTGGATGGCCGTGCCGGCAGCCCTTGGTGCGGCCCGTCGGGTCCTGGAGGCGGTGGAAGGACCCCGTCGACGGGATCGGATCGCGGCGTGCGGCCAATGCGACGTCAACGGCTTCTTCTCGCTGGAGGTCGACGGCCGCGAGGTTGCAAGTCGCTGTCTCCACATTCCCGCCGCCCGCCGTCCCGACGACGACCACCTTCCCGCCGACCTCGGCTGAGAACGACGAACTGCGCACCGCCTCCGCAGGCACGGTCTGCCCAGTGACCGCGAGGCCTGAGCGGGGCCTGGCCGCCGCCCGCGCGAATCGGCCGGGCGCCGGACCGCTGCAGCCCGGCCCGCTTGCTGCAGCCCGGCCCACCGAGCGGGGACTCAAACGCGACCCCCCGGCCCCGGCAGCGTCCCTCAGACCGGGCGGCGGGCCCCGGGCCGCCCGCGTCCGCGCCGGACCGGGCTGGCTGGCCGCGGCACGATGACAGGAATCCCGTCCCGCTCGGCGGCCCGGCGGCGTGCAGCGCCCGCGCAGAACACGCAGGCGTTGTCGGCGGTGGGGTCGGTCGGCGCACCGGGGTGGATCTCGCAGCCCGAGGTGTTCCGCGGGCGGGACAGCTCCCGGGCGATGCAGAAGGCCTCGTGGAGGGCGTCGGCGACCTCGGCGAACTCCGTGTCGGCGGAGCGCAGCGACAGCGAGTAGGACAGGTCGTTGACGGTGTTCATCTGTTCGCGGAGGCGGGTGAGGTCGTAGGGGCCGTCGGGGACAGGGTAGCCGAGGCCGGTGGTGCGTGCGGGCGGAGGAACGTTGGCCGGGTGTGTGCCGCGGCGGCGGGCGCTGTTGCACAGCAGGCAGCGGGTCCAGCCCTGCGGTGCTTCGGGGTCGACGGCACCGTCGGGGTGGACAGGACAGCCGGTGCGGCTGCGGGGCGGGGCGAGGTTGCTGGCGACCCGGAACGCAACGTACAGGTCGTCGGTGACGACCTCGTACTCCGCCGGGTACGCGTCCACCCACAGGCCCCTTACGGCGTCGCCGATGGACGCAAGCTTCGACCTGAGCTCGTTCAGCAGGAACGGCCGCCCCGTGGGGACGGAGTAGCTCTGGGACCGCTGATTCTCGCTCATCGAACCAGAGTGGCACGCAGCTCGAGCCGTTCCCAAACGCGGGACATGACGATTCGGATAACGTGCCGTCATCGGGCGGGTGAGGGGCTGGGAGACAGCAGTGAGCGAGCGTCAGGGCACCGACGAGGCAGTGGCAGGGCTACCAACGCAGCGAGGATTCGCTGGGAGCCCCTTCGAACTACTCGACGAACGCCGGTTCCACTCCCCGTGGCCGCACCTCGACCCTGTTCTACAACTCGGGCCCGGCCGGATGGTGGGCATCGGCGCCCACCGCGGGCACCGGGAAGCGGCAGCAGGCATCGCGCTCGCGCTGCACACCGCCGGCAGCGGACACAGCACCCTGCTTTTCGCCCCTGAACTGCCCGCCCGCAACGCCGTCCCGAACCTGCGCATCGAACGTCCGACGGTGATGACGCCCGAGCGGATCCGCGAGATCGTCACCACCCGCATCGCTCTTCGGCAGCGCCCGGACGTCGTCGTCGTCGACCACTTCGCGCTCCTGCGTCCGGACCCGCCGGCATACGAGCCGGACTCCTACGACCCTTGGGACGATCCCGCGGAGGACAAGCGCGACCCGGCCGTTCAGGAGGCCGACGAGATCGGCCGCCAGCTGAAGCTCCTCGCCACCCGCCACGACCTGGCGGTCGTCGTCATGGCCCACGTCACGCACCCCGTCAGCAGGACCGAGGCGCTGACCGTCGACCACCTCGGCCTGGCCGCCTCCCTTGAGTACGACGCCGACGCCGTGCTCCTTCTCCGCCGCGCGGACGACCGACGGGTCGATGTCCACGTGGCCAAGAACCGAACCGGCCCCGCACCCCACCGGTTCACGACGGACTGGTAGAACCACCACCCTCTCGTCGACAGCAGGAGGACCAGGCATGCACAGGAAGCAGCGGTGCGACGAGTGCGGCTCGACAGGGACAGCGAAAGGCCGGAACCACAACCCCGACCTGATCGTCTGCGACGACTGCTGGCCTCCAGAGAGACTCACCACCCTCGAAATCGGATGGCGCCCCGAGAACGACTACGGATACGGCCTGGAGTACGCGCCAAGCGAGTACCACAGCCCTTCCAGCCATGAGCCGGTCGACGACCCCATCGGCGACCCCGTCGAGGAGGCCTTCGAACAGGCATGGCGAGAAGGCCGCATACCAAGAGACAGCCCAACTGCCCGCATGTGGCAGGAACTGCGTCAGCAGCGCCGGCACAGGTGAGCTCGGGCCCGGCGAACGCGAGCTGCTACGCGGCACCGACTTCTCTCCGCCGCCCGCCCCGTCGGAGCCGGCCGCCGTCCTCGGATCCGACCTGCAGACCGCCCGGGACGCCCTCGACACCTACCGCACCACCGCCCTCACCGCGTTGGCCCGCTCGCCGACGCCGAGGCCGAACTCGCCCACGAAACCGCCCCACCGCCCAGGCCACCCCCTCGCAGCCCGCCGACCGCTACCGTCGAACCCGCAGCCCGCCGCCACGGCGGCCGCCACCCAGGAAGAGGCTCAGGTGACCACCCAGCCCGACCGCCAGGCCCCGACCCCATCCCGGCCGGCCGCCCTGAACGATCTCCGGACCGGGCTCAGCAGGTACGGCCTGCCCGGCGACCGCGAGCGGTTCGAGCAGGACCTCGCCGCCGCCCTCGACGCCGTCACCGAGGTAATCGCCACCTACCGCGACCGCCTCACCCCGCACAACAACCCCGAAGCCATGGCCGCCCTCGCCGCCCCCATCGGCGAGCAGCAGTGGACCCCGGCTGGCGAGGCCTTCGCCCGGATCCGCGCCGCCGCCGAGGGCCGGCAGCCCCGGCCCGGTGACGCGGTCCGGGAGAACACCGAGATCACCTCCCGCTTCGCCACGCAGGCAGAGCTGGACGCCCTCGGCTACACCGGCGACGTCATCGTCACCCAGTCGGTGCGCACCACCGTCCGGGCCGACGGCACGCCCATCGGGAAGACCCTGACCATCCAGGGCGGCAGCACCCCGATCGTGCGGTGGCTTGACCCGGCCGACCTTGACCCGGACGAATTCTGAGCCGCCCCGGACGCCCGACGCCCCAGGGAACACGGTCGGGCCCCGATGCCGCGGCTGACCCCCGCGCTCGCGGGGAGGACTGGTCGAGGTCCATCTCCTGGTTCACGGTGAACGGCTGACCCCCGCCTGCGCGGGGAGGACGGCGGGGCGGCGCGCCAGCCGGTGAACCGTCCCGGCTGACCCCCGCCTGCGCGGGGAGGACGCAAGGTGCTGCGGAACAGCACTGGCCGCTACCGGCTGACCCCCGCCTGCGCGGGGAGGACCCACCATTGCGGCTCTTGTCCGACGTGGCGAGCGGCTGACCCCCGCCTGCGCGGGGAGGACGAGCTGTACAACGCGGCCGGCACCCGCTACAACGGCTGACCCCCGCCTGCGCGGGGAGGACCCGGTACCTTCGGCCGCTCCGGACCCGACCACCGGCTGACCCCCGCCTGCGCGGGGAGGACGGGTTGGAGGACGGCGAGGAGAGTCTGCTGACGGGCTGACCCCCGCCTGCGCGGGGAGGACCGGTTCCGTGAGTGCGGGACGACGCAGTGGGACGGCTGACCCCCGCCTGCGCGGGGAGGACCGTCTCAGGGCGACCGCCGCCACCAACCAGGACGGCTGACCCCCGCGCTTGCGGGGAGGACACTACTCAAGCAGCGCCGCCTACCCCGTCGACCGGCTGACCCCCGCGCTTGCGGGGAGGACGCCACCATCACGGCCGCCGTCGGGGGCCTCACCGGCTGACCCCGCGCTTGCGGGGAGGACGACCACCCCGCCCCGTGCCGGACCGGCCGGGGCGGCTGACCCCCGCGCTTGCGGGGAGGACACGAGGTAGAGGGTGACGGTCGCGGTTCGGGGCGGCTGACCCCCGCGCTTGCGGGGAGGACTTCTGACCTGCGGAAATGTCGGTGGCCCGCGCCGGCTGACCCCCGCGCTTGCGGGGAGGACGCCGGCGGCGCGCTGACGGCGGCCGCAGGCTACGGCTGACCCCCGCGCTTGCGGGGAGGACTCGCTCAACGACCAGGAGGACGTTCCGCGCTGCGGCTGACCCCCGCGCTTGCGGGGAGGACAGTCACGTCCTCGCCCAAGACCTGTTCGAGAGCGGCTGACCCCCGCGCTTGCGGGGAGGACTTCGAGTAGGCCCACAGCGGGATATGCGTGGGCGGCTGACCCCCGCGCTTGCGGGGAGGACGGCACCGTACCGACCTGGCCCGTAATCACCGTCGGCTGACCCCCGCGCTTGCGGGGAGGACGTTGTGCTCCGCTTCTTGGCCACGGACAGTCCCGGCTGACCCCCGCGCTTGCGGGGAGGACCCCTTCGCGACCTGCGGCATTCTCGGGGTTTTGCCATTTCTTGACCAGTCTTCGAGGAGCACATTCGAGCTGGCCTGTTGAGGTGTCAAGGAGCAGCGTTCATCGTGGCAGACATGGGCCGACGCGGTGGGTCGGTTTGGTGGTCGGCCGGGTTTCGAGAGGCTGGAATTCGGCCGTGCGGCGTGGATCCGCTCGGGGAGGACTACCTCTTTCTGGGTCAGGTCCGGTAGGGGACCCGGGCGAGGACGAGGCCGCGGACTTCCTCGGCACCGCAGTTGTTCCTGAGATACCGGGCGACGGTGTGAAACTGGGAACCGGTGGTGAGGACGTCGTCGATGAGCAGGATCCGCTTCCCTTTGACGTCGCCCCGCAGTTCGATGGCGTCGGCGTGTTCCTGAGCCGCGGTCATCTTCGCCTGCCAGTTGTGGCCGGCGGACTTGGCCGTCGGGTGGGCCTTCACCAGGACGGGGTGGCCGGGGTCGTCCGGGTCGTTGAAGGGCCAGCGGGCGAGCGTGTCCTCGGTACGGGCGGCTTTCAGGATGGTTTCGACATGCTGGACAGGCTGTCGGTCGGGGGCGCTGGGGTTGGCCATGATGACGTCGATGTCAGCGACCTCGTCGGCGTGGTTGCCTAACCAGCCGACGATGAGCCTCCCGAAGATGAGGGCCCAGCCGGTCCTGCCGTTGTACTTGAGGGCGGCGAGGCTCGTTCGGAGGTGGTCGGTGTGGAGGGCGACCGCGTTCACACGGGAGAACGCTCGTGCCTCGGGCGACCAGGTGCAGATCGGGTTGCCACAGACCGCGCCCGGTTCGCGCAGCGACTGGCTGCATATGAGGCAGTGCGCGTCCGCGATCGGCCGGATCGTCCTGGTCGCGCACGCCGCGCACACTTCCGCCGTGCCGACGAGGCGGTAGGCGCACTCGCGGCATGCGGGGAAGCCAAGCGGTTCAGGCAGGTCGGAGGTATGTGTCACAGGCCGGCCAGCGCGAGCTGGAGCCTCTGCTGACCTGCGCGCTGTGCCCGCTGCGCGGTGGCGAGCCGCCGCAGGATGTCGTCCAGTTCCGTCACCTCGACCGCCCGTCCGTCGGCGATCATCTTGGCGGCCCATGCCTCCCTGGTCGCGAGTGACTTGATGAGGAAGACCTGCTTGCCGTGTTCGGCGGCAATGCGGGCCTGCATCTTCGCCCCGGAGGTGCTGGACGCCTCGATGACGATGCTGCCCATGGTGGAGCCGGAGGTCACCACATTGCGCCTCGGGAAGGTCCAGGTCGTGGGGGACGAGGTCGGCCAGAACTGGGACAGGAGCGCCCCGCCGCTCTGGACGATGTTCTCGGCCAGGGGCCGGTTCTCGGCCGGGTAGACCTTTGCCGCGATGCCGGTTCCCATGACGGCGACGGTGCGGCCGCCGGCGTCGAGGGTAGCGGTGTGGGCGGCCGTGTCGATGCCCTTCGCCAGGCCTGAGTAGACGGCGACATCGTGTTGGACCAGTTCCCGTGCCATGCGGGCGGCGCGGCGCAGCCCGTCCTCGGTGGGGCCCCGGGTCCCGACGACCGCGACAGAGCGGGCATCGTCGGTGGAAAGCCGTCCTCGGTGGAACAGGAACGGCGGGAGGTTGGGCACCAGGCGCAGGTTCGCGGGATACGCGGCGTCCAGGACCGTGACGAGGCGGGCGTCTGCGGCTGCGGCGGCCTTCAGCTCGAGCTCGACGCGCCCTCGGGCGTCGTGGAGGTCG
Source organism: Streptomyces sp. BE20 (assembly GCF_036322525.1). NCBI lineage: Bacteria > Bacillati > Actinomycetota > Actinomycetes > Kitasatosporales > Streptomycetaceae > Streptomyces > Streptomyces sp. BE20. Next base: position 52,204 of record NZ_JAQYWW010000416.1, read on the forward strand.
GGCAGCGCGGCCCGCAGGACGAGCAGGCTCTTACGAGCGACGACGGAGTCCTCGGGGATGTCACCTGCGAGAAGTGCCTGGACACCGACCGGGCTCTGGCAGGTCCGCGCGATCAGGTTCCAGTCGACCGAGGTGTTCTCCGAACGCAGCGCGCATAGCGCCAAGAGGTCCAGATGATCACTACTGAGATCGTCCGGAAGATGTCCCTGGCCGGGGCTAGTGGTTGGCATTGCTGTTCTTCCTTCTACTAGCGGCCCGGTTTGTTCGAAGGACTTGTACGTGGACTGCAGCGGGCCAGGACTCATCATTCCCCAAGAGAGTGAGGTTCCGCGAGTGACCCGACGCGACCGTGCTCCTGGAAGGATCCCGGATCCGGCTGGTGCCGTCGAGGCAGCAGCCCTGCGGGTGCAGGGAGGACCCGCACACCACGCGGTGGCCCTGGTCCTGTGGCGGCTGACTCCTGCGGCCGACGGGGAGGACGTGCGCACGTCCTTCTGCCGCACTCACGCCGCCGGCTGACCCCCGCCTCCGCGGGGAGGACTCGCGGAGGACGGGCCACGCCTCGCCCCATCCCGGCTGACCCCCGCGGGCGCGGGGAGGACGCGAAAGTCGTCGGCTGGTCGGTGGCCTCTGCCGGCTGACCCCCGCGGGCGCGGGGAGGACCAACGCCAAATACCTGCTGGACTGCTGGATCATCGGCTGACCCCCGCGGGCGCGGGGAGGACGCTCGACACCCGCTGACAGCACACTCCCGCCTCGGCTGACCCCCGCGGGCGCGGGGAGGACGCCACGCGCGTGTGCCTGGGTCTGTACGGCCTCGGCTGACCCCCGCGGGCGCGGGGAGGACCGCCCAAGACTGCGGTTGCTGGCGTCGACATTCGGCTGACCCCCGCGGGCGCGGGGAGGACCCGACCCTGTTCACCACCCCCGGCGTCCGCGCCGGCTGACCCCCGCGGGCGCGGGGAGGACTCGGGAACCCACACCTTCTACGTGCTCACCAACGGCTGACCCCCGCGGGCGCGGGGAGGACGTCCCCGGGCAGCGGCCGGTCCCGCCGCCGGCCGGCTGACCCCCGCGGGCGCGGGGAGGACCCACTTACCGGCACGCTTGCCCCGGAGTACGGCGGCTGACCCCCGCGGGCGCGGGGAGGACGGTGGTCACGGATGGCTACGCCTGGGTGGCTTCGGCTGACCCCCGCGGGCGCGGGGAGGACTCCTCCACGATCACCGCGTCGGTGATGCTGTCCGGCTGACCCCCGCGGGCGCGGGGAGGACCGCGAGCCCAGGCATGTGTTCGGCCAAGGTGACCGGCTGACCCCCGCGGGCGCGGGGAGGACTGCGAGACGGCCGCGCGGCCGACGCCGCCGAGCGGCTGACCCCCGCGGGCGCGGGGAGGACCCCGACGCCGCGCAGATCTACTCCGGGCTGACCGGCTGACCCCCGCGGGCGCGGGGAGGACTGCGGGTGGTCGCATCCGTAGTCCCGGCACAACGGCTGACCCCCGCGGGCGCGGGGAGGACTCTCCCTGCCCCAACCACGGCGTGACGAGCACCGGCTGACCCCCGCGGGCGCGGGGAGGACGCCGTCCGGGGAGACGATCTGTCTCATCTCGTCGGCTGACCCCCGCGGGCGCGGGGAGGACCGCCCCCCGCCCGACGACGCGTTCAGTGCGGCCGGCTGACCCCCGCGGGCGCGGGGAGGACGTCATTCTCTCCGGCCACAACCTGGTCAGGATCGGCTGACCCCCGCGGGCGCGGGGAGGACAGCAACCACGCCGGCGCCTGCCGCTCCGCGATCGGCTGACCCCCGCGGGCGCGGGGAGGACACG
>NZ_JAQYWW010000417.1:0-388 GCF_036322525.1 Streptomyces sp. BE20
AGGGGGTGGCCTGGGCGGTGGGGCGGTTTCGTGGGCGAGTTCGGCCTCGGCGTCGGCGAGCGGGCCAACGCGGTGAGGGCGGTGGTGCGGTAGGTGTCGAGGGCGTCCCGGGCGGTCTGCAGGTCGGATCCGAGGACGGCCTCGTCCGTGGTGAAGACGGGGGCGGGCGGGGGAGCGGTCGGCGCCGGGGCGTCACCGGTGCCGGCCGTGCCGGCCCGGGCCAGGGTCATCAGCCCGACCAGCCGGCCGCGAGATCGGAACAGCACACGGCTGACCGCCCGGCCCCGGGTGAGGTCGCGGCTGGGCGGCGGGCGTTGTGACAGGCGGGGGGGGGGGGGGGGCGGGGGGTGGGGGTGGGGGGGGGGGGGTGGGGCGGGGGCGGGGCGGG
>NZ_JAQYWW010000418.1:0-403 GCF_036322525.1 Streptomyces sp. BE20
ACAAAAAAAAAAAAACCAAAAAAAACAACCAAACAAAAAAACAAGCAAACACACCCAAACCAACCACCCCCCCCCCCAACCAAAACCAACCCAAAACCCCCCACAAAAAACCAAACCCAACACAACCACCAACAACCAAAACAAACCCACCCCCCCCCACCCCCCCCCCACACACAACCCACACCCCCCCCCCCCCCCACCAAACACCACCCCCCCCCCCCCAACAAACCCCCACCCACCCCCACCCAACAAACCCACCCACCCCAACCCCACAACAACAAGAAGATCCAGAGGTGAAAAAAAACCAAAACCCCACCGGACCCCCCAATAAAAACACCAACCACCCACCACACCACCCACAACAACAAAACACAAGTCACAAAAAAAAACCCCGGCCCCCCTG
>NZ_JAQYWW010000419.1:0-391 GCF_036322525.1 Streptomyces sp. BE20
AAGGGCTGAGGCGCCCCCACCCCCCCCACCCGCCCACACCGCGCCCCCCCCCCCCCCCCCCCCCCCCCCCCCCCCCCCCCCCCCCCCCCCCCACCCGCGGCAGATCGACGAAGACCACCAGCCCCCCCCCCCCCCCCCCCACCCCCCCCCCCCGGCCCCCACCCACCCACCCCGTTTTTTAATGTTTCGGCGACCTCCTAGAACTACACTGCTTTGCTCACTCTTTCACTACACGACGCTCTTCCGTTCTCTGACGGAGTCCTCCCCGCGCCAGATCGGAAGAGCACACGTCTGAAATCAGTCACATTGTGAGCTCGCGGATGTCCCCGGGCGCGGGGTGGTCTGCGGGGGGGGGGGGGGGGGGGGGGGGGGGGGGGGGGGGGGGGGGGGG
>NZ_JAQYWW010000420.1:0-7115 GCF_036322525.1 Streptomyces sp. BE20
ACTCCGTCGTCCTGTTCGCCGACCGCGCGGCCGCCGCCGCCCCAGGCTTCACCCTCACACCCCACAACGCACAGGCCGTGGCCGACCTGTGCCGCCACCTCGACGGCCTGCCCCTGGCCATCGAACTCGCCGCCGTCCGCGCCCGCGCCCTGTCCGTCGAAGAACTCCTCCAACGCCAGAACGAGCACCACCAACTCCTCACCCGCCGCCAACACCACACCACCGCCCGCCACCACTCGCTACGCGCCACCGTCGACTGGAGCTACGACCTCTGCTCGGCCAGCCGCAGGACCGCCAGGCCCAGCGACGCCTGGCGGTCCCGCGCCACGCCCGGGAGGTCACCCGGAACGCCTCGCTGATCTGACAGCATTGCGGGATCAGCCGAACGGCTCCGACAAGCGGCACTAGCACTGAGGTGTTGACGGGTGCGGCTGACCAGGATCGCGAAGCACGTCCCGAAGACCCCTTCCCGAGTCGCCGCCGATCGCTTCCCGAAAGTGGAGTCGTGCCTGGTCAGCTGTCGGACCTCGTCAGATACGGCCGAAGGCGCGCTGAGGCGTCCCCTTGGCCCGGCGACGGTGACCGGGCGGCATCGGCGCAGGAGAATCGCCGCATGCGGATTCTGATCATCACTGCCGGTTCACGTGGAGATGTCGCGCCCTTCACGGGCCTGGGTCGGCGCCTGCTGGACGTCGGCCACCAGGTCGCCGTGGCCGCTCACCCATCCTTCGCCGCACTCGTCGCGGGGTGTGGTCTGGACTACCGTCCGGTGCCGGGCGACCCCCAGGGACTGATCCGGGACCTGTCCCGGGCGGCGTCACGGGAGGAGGCCCAGGCAAGAACAAGGGCGTACACGGACGGGCTCGCCGATGGCGTGGCGGAGGCCGCTGCGGGCGGTGCCGACCTACTGCTCACCGCCTTCGGCCCGTCACCGCTCAGCCTGACCGCCGGCGAAGCGCTCAACATCCCCGTCATCGGCACCTACCTCGCACCATCGTTCGCCACCGGACAGTTCCCGCTGCCCAACGCACGGGACACCGACGGCCTGGGACCGGAAGGCAACCTCGCCGCGGGCCGGGAAGTGCTAAGGCACGCGGACGGCGTCCTCGCCGGCTCCGTGACCCGGCTGCGCACCCGCCTCGGGCTACCGGCCGACGCGTCCTCGGCACCGATGGACATCCGGCCGGTCTTCCACGGCTTCAGCCCGCTGGTGGTGCCGCGCCCCGAGGACTGGCCCCCGCGGGTCGAAGTGGCGGGCTACTGGTGGCCCGCACGGCCGGACGGCTGGCAACCCCCGGCCGAACTGGTGGACTTCCTCCGCTCGGGTCCGTCCCCGGTGTTCATCGGGTTCGGCAGTATGGCGGTAGGGCAGGGGGAACGGCTCAGTGAGCTGGTGACCACGGCGGTGGAACGGGCAGGCGTGCGCGCGGTGGTGCAGGCGGGGTGGGCCGATCTGAATGGCTGCGGCGACGACGTCCTGGCCATCGGCGACGTGCCGCACGACTGGCTGTTCCCTCGCAGCGCCGCCGTCGTCCACCACGCCGGGGCCGGTACCACCGCAGCCGGGCTGCGGGCCGGAGTACCCGCCGTACCAGTACCCGTCATGGCCGACCAGCCGTTCTGGGCGTCTCGACTGCACAGCCTGGGGGTCGCCCCCCGGCCTCTGCCGTTCCAGAAGCTCACTGCCGAAGCCCTCGGCGACGCGATCACAGCCTGCTCATCCGATCCCACCTACCGCCGCCGCGCGGCCGAACTCGCCCAACGCATCGCCACGGAGGACGGTGCCGCCACGGTGCTCGCCCACATCGACTCAGGGGACGCCGGGTGAAATCCGAGAAATGCTCCACCACCGTGCTGCGGTACCAAGGTGCCCGAGGCACTCCGCCGCATCCGGTGCTGCCGAAACTCGCGAACAATTCGAACGCCATCGCCCCCCGGACGCCTCCCGCCCAGCAGCGACGCGACCTCCCCGGGCGAGTGCTGCTCGATGACGCAGTGCCAAAGCACCGTGCGCCAGCGCTCCGGCGGCGACTGATATGCCTCCGCCACCAGATGCCGTTCGGCCGCGGCAGCGAAGAGTTCGTCCGGCGAGAGCACCCGCTCCTGCCGGTCGACCCGGTCGCCGAAGTCGGAGGTGAGCAGGGTGCGCCGCGAGGCAGCCGACCAGGCCATCACCGTGTTGCGGACCACCGCCAGCAGGTACGGCCGCCAGTTCTCGGTGGGCCCCGCCCCGTCCGCACCGCCGCCAGGGTCCGGGCGAAGGCCTCGCTCGCCAGATCCTCCGCGCCATTACTGAGGATTTCGGGTTGTCGTCGGGTAGTGACGGTTCATGATCCCTGCGGTACGCCGTTGTGTGAGGTATCCGGCGGGTGGGGGCCTGACCGCTGCGCGTCGGGCGCTTCGTGGGGCGATCCGGTTCCAGACCGGGATGCGGTTCGCGGTGGGTGGGAAGACCACGGTGACCACAAAGGATCTGCGGGTGAGCGTGCGGTCGGTGGAACGCTGGCGCCCTGGCTGGCGCGAGGGCGGGATGGAGGCACTGCGCTCAGCAGGGCCGGCCAACTCCCCGACCGTCACCGCCGCCCAGTTCGCCGTGCTTGAGGAGGAACTCGGCAAGGGGCCGACCACGCATGGTTCCGCGGATGAGCGGTGGACGCTGGCCCGGGTGCAGTTCGAGGGCTGGGAGGAGGACGGGGACTCGGGTCCCGTGGTGCGCCACCACCCACGGGGAACTCCCCCGGACGGATCGGGACAGGTATCCGGGCAGGTAGTTCGACGCTACCCCGAGCTCCCGGCGGGGCCAAGACTCGGATACGCCCACCACGGGGACCGCGTACGGGGCCCGCCGATTGCGTCTCGGCTCCCTACCCGGATCAACCGTCCTCCGCCATTCACCAGCATCGAGGTGAAATGATCAAGTACCGTGCGCCTCTCAGGACGGGCCGCCTGTCGCTGACTTCGGCGCGTCAGGGTGACGGTGGCGTGTCGAGGGTCAGGCCGGTGCCGGCCATGAAGCCGTCGGGTACGGCATCACCCGTATCGGATCCAATGGGATCGGCAGCCCGACGAACGGCCAGGCGGCCGGTCGTCGGGCTGCCGGCCCCAGCATGGCCCGCGGCCGCACCAGCGGTTCTCGGGGACTCGCGGATTTCCGGAGAGTCCGCGGTGTGTCGCGGGGCATCGCGCCGTTGCGCGGCCAAGGGATCCGGATGCCTGGCCCCGTCGCGTTCGAACAGCGGGCGACGCCGCCCGCCCGCCCCCGGCACCTTCGGCCTGCCCGTCCCCGGCAGCCGTGGTGATCGGCAGGAAGTTCCACGTCTCCTACAGCGTGTCCGGGGCGACGAGGCTGATGCACAGGCTCAGTTTCAGCCCGCAAGTCCCCGCGCGTCGGGTCGCCGAGCGGGACGAGCAGGCTGTCACCGTGTGGAGGGAGGCGACTTGGGCGGAGGTAGACGAGCGCGGGCGGCCTGCGGGGGCTGCAACTGCTTCGAGGACTAGGCAGGCTTCACCCGCCGTCCGCCCCAAGGACGCACCTGTCGTGGGGGCAGGCGGCGCTCGCCCTGCTCACGAGGGCTTTGAGGCGCTTGTCAGCGGCGTTTCTGTTCCGCCGGATGATGTAGCGGCGGATCATGCTGCCCTGTGCCTCCCGGGCGCCGACTACCTGTCACTGGCGAAGGTCTCGGTCTACACCTCGCCCCGTGACCGTGGGCCCGAGGTAAGTAAAAAACCGTTGCCGCACCGATCATGACGGGTGATCGCGGGGTGATCGGCGCACATGAACAGGGCCATCGGGTGCAGCTTCTGGACGTTGAAGCCGGAGAGGCACCAGGGAGGCCCTGTTGTCGCTGTTGCCGACCCTGGCTGAGGCAACAGCTGTGGGGCACAGTCCCACCATTCGCCACTGAGCGGCGTAACAGTCGAATCACAAGGCGGGACGAAACTGCCGGTTCCCACTCTTTGCAGATGGTCCACCGACTTCGGGTGAGTGGCAGCAGTAGTCCTATCCGTCGTAAGAGGCGTGTCGGCATAGGACCAAGCTTGCGCCTCACTTGTCCGACCGGTCAGCGCCGACGGACCCCTATCCCCAAGGAACGGAATGTCTATGGTCACGCCCTCCCGCACGCCCCCGCCGGCCGCCAGTGCCACGGCCAGGGCCGGATCGAGCCCGCCCCGGTTCAGCGCGGCCCGCCCGTACACGCGCGCGGATGTGCTCCTCGAGCTCGCTGACGTGATGCCTATGTACGGACGGGCCGGTCAGGACAACGGTGAACCTTTCGTCGGCGGCCGAGCACCGGCGGGGGCGCTGGATCGGATCGATCAGTGAAGGATGTCGGTAAGGGCGTGGTCGTCGAAAGTCGTTGGCAGAAGCGGGAACGTATCCGGTCGTACCTTCTCGGGCTTGGCCAGGACCTGCGCATGGGCGAGCCTCTTCCCGTCGAGCGCCAGCTGTGTGCGGATCTTCAGGTGGCCCGCAACACACTGCGCTCGGTGGTGGACGAGCTGGTCCGTGACGGGATCCTGGTCCGCGAGAGCGGGCGCGGCGTCTTCGCGGCCCGGCCCAGGAATGTTCAACCCCGGACCCCGAACGGTGACGGTGCGGACCCCGGGACGGGCGGTGTGGACTGCGCCTGGACCAGCCTGACGGTCAGCTTCCGCACGATCGCGGCCGGGGCGAAGATCGGCGAACGCCTCCGGTTGTCGCCCGCTGCGGAGGTCCTGAGAATCGTCCGGCTCCGCATGCTCGACGGCACCCCGATCTGCGTGGAACGCCTCCATCTTCCACACGCCCTGGTCCCGCAGCTCAGCGCGGACGACCTCGAAGCCGGATCGTTCCTCGAGCTCCTGCACCTGACCACGCCGACCACCGCCGTTCAGACCATCCGACCCACGGTGGTCGACGAGGACGAGGCCCAACTGCTGACGATCCCCCTGCATGCGCCGGCACTTCTCGTCGAGCGGACCACCAGTGATGCCGACGGTGGGACGGTCGAGTACACCCAGTCCGTATACAGAGGAGACCGGTACCGCGTGCACGCCCGGCTGTCCCCGAGCAGCCGGCCGAACGGCGATCAGCTGTTGATCCGCTCCTGGTCCGGCACGTCCTCCGCCCCCGGGAACAACGCCCTGAAGCTCGACCCCTACTGGACCGCGCGATTCTGAGCCCGCCACATCATTGGTACTGACCGGGCTCGACGCTCCCGCCGGACCTTCGCCAAGGCACACCGGTGCGGGCCGGCGACGCTGCACCGGATACACCGGCGCCCGCGGTTGACCCCGGCACCGACAGTGCGCCCGCCAGCGGCAAATGGTACGCAGCTGACGATCACAGCTCCGTCGCCCGGCGTTGCCGGTGAACCGAGCCAGGATCCCCGACAAATCGGTGTGGACACGCCGAAGCGGGGCACCGGAGGCCCCGATCGGGGCCTCCGGTCGTTCTGGCACTCACGTGGTCCTGTCGCCGATCCGCCATACCCGAAGGCGGACCGCGAGAATGAGAGGGTCTGACTCCGACTGGGGGACGATGGTCAGCAGCATCGACAGTAGGGCCAGTCCGCTGGATGACGCCTCTCCGTCCTGGACTGTCGGTAACGAGTGAAACGAGGTTCTGGATCACTTTCCGGAAAGTGATCCAGAACCCGATTTCCGCCGTTGCCGACAGGGACCACTCGTCATGACGCGGCCACCTGACGTGCGCCGAAACGGGCCTGTCTGCTTGCCGGACTGGCGGCTCGCGACCCCGCGGGCAATCAGTGTCCATAGCTCCGACGCGTCGTGGGCGTCTCCCGATACTGACTTCGGCTTGTCAGGGTGACGTGGGGCGTCGAGGGTCAGGCCGGTGCCGGCTATGAAGCCGTCGAGGGTGTCGGGTCGGTCCTGGAGGCGTTTGAGCCGGTTACACACGAGGGCTTCGAGACGGTCGAGGACCATGCGAGCTTGGCCAGGCTGTGTTTCACGTGTGTCCAGACCCACTCCACGGGGTTGAGGTCGGGTGATGCGGGCAGGAGGAACACCGTCAGCCAGGCGCGCTCGGCGATCAAGGCGCTCATGGCGTGGGAGACGTGGGTGTTCAGGCGGTCCCAGACCAGCACGATCGGTGCCGTGACAAGCTGGTGGACGCCGTCGATCAGTGCGATGAAGTCACGCCCCCCATGCTGCGGCGCTCGCCCCTGCCCGCGGGGTGCGTGCGCAGGCGGTGGCACAGCCGGGTGCGGGGACCGGGCCGCATGGCGATCAACCCGGCTACGGACAGGCGTCCCGATCGGCGGCCGCTGACCGCCACGACCGGAGTACGGCCTCGCCGACCCCAGGTGCGTCCTCTGGGCGGACGGCAGGTCAAGCCTGCCTCGTCCTCGAAGCAGATGTCGCCCCCGCAGGCCGCCCGCGCACTTTTACCCCCGCCCAGGTCGCCTCCCTCCATGCGGTCACGACCTGATCTTCGCGCTCGGCGACCCGCCGCGCGGGGACCTGCGGGCTGAAACCGAGCCGGTGCATCAGCCTCGTCGTCCCGGAGACGCTGTAGGAGACGTGGAACTTCCTGCCGATCAGCGTAGCCACCCGCGCCGCGGTCCACACCTGGTCCTCCACCCAGCCGTGCGCGGCCGGACCCTGCTCCAGGTACACAACCAGTTTTCCAGACACCACGGTGACGGACGGCACCGAGATCCGCTCAGGCCACGGGAGGCCAGCTCCTCAACCCCGCCGTCTCGCCACAACTGGTGCCATTGGTAGGCCGACTTCTGACTCACCCGCAGCCGTCGCGCGACCTCCGGAGGCTGGACCTCCTGCTCGAACAGCTCGGCCGCCTGCATCCGAACCGCCTCCCGGCGGCGCTCACGCCCTGCGGCGGTCAGCCCGCCCCCCATCCGCAAACTCACACACCACGGATACAGCCACGCACCAGGCCCATCAGGAACTTCGCGAAGATTCAACCTGACGAGCCGAAGTCAGTAGCCCGCCCCCTCCAAAGGCCGACATGTCGGCAACGGGTGAAACGAGGACCACGAACGGCGGATCAAAAGCGGGCCGCTCTGCGATCTCTTGATCATCCTGGCTTCAATGCTTGGAGGTCAGGAGGAAGAGAGGGTGATCCGTGTGGAGGACTGGGCCGAGATTCG
>NZ_JAQYWW010000421.1:0-283 GCF_036322525.1 Streptomyces sp. BE20
CAGGGCAAGGTGAAGGTCGAACTCACGCTCCTGGAGTGGAAGGACGGCCGGGACAAGATCAAGCAGGCCGTCGCCGCCGGCAAGGGCCCCGACGTCTGGCTGATGAACAACGGCCTGGAGCTCGACTACCTCAAGGCCGGCACCCTCGCCCCGCTCGACAAGCTCGGCTACACCGCCGCCGACACCGAGAAGTTCCTGCCACTGGCGAAGGTCGACGAGTACGACGGCAAGATGCACGGCGTCCCCCTCTACTTCGACGTGGACGTCATGCTCTACCGCACCG
>NZ_JAQYWW010000422.1:0-368 GCF_036322525.1 Streptomyces sp. BE20
AAGCGCCGGTGCGCGGTGGGCCCGGACGGACCGAAACAGGGCGGCAGCTGGGCCACGTGCACCCCGACGTCGCGACGAACACGATCGCCGCCAGCACCTCGCGGTCCCCGTAGCGGCGCCGACCACCCCCCAGCGGGCGGGTCGGCGCCGCCCGCACCACCAACATGAACAAAAACCACAACACGTCCGGCACCAGACGCTCCACGATCGTCACCGGACCAGCCTACAAGCCCAAATGAGACGTCTTCTTAGGGGCCCACGCACAGCCGTCGTCACAACCCGGGTTCCGATCCGATCGCACCCGACCTACGTAACGGCCCGACCCCGGTCGGTGTGATGCCGATCTTGTGCAGGTCCGGCGGTTGCGG
>NZ_JAQYWW010000423.1:0-370 GCF_036322525.1 Streptomyces sp. BE20
AGCTTTGGGCGGGAAGTTGACGGCCGCGAGGAACTCGGCGGCGCTGGAGGTGTCGAGCGCGTGGTAGACGTCGGGGACGCGGACGTCGAACAGCGGGCGGGCGCGGCGGGCGTCGATGCGCGCCAGGTCGGTCAGCCGGATGTTGGGGGTTCGCTGGGCGATGATGAGTGCGTTCCTCGGCGGTTTGCGCGGGAGCCCGGCGAAGAGCTCGGTCCCCCCGGTGCTGCTGTGCAGCGGGTAGTCGGGTAGGGCGGTGAGGAAGCCGAGTGCGGGGTCGATCCGGCGCAGGCGGGCACGGAGGTTGTAGTACTGACGGAAGAAGGCGTGGAACCCGCGGTTCATCGTGACGGTGGTGCCGTCGGCGAGGGTG
>NZ_JAQYWW010000424.1:0-285 GCF_036322525.1 Streptomyces sp. BE20
GAACCGCTCGGCGGTCAGCGCCGCCCGGTTCAGGTACCCCCGCGCCAGCTGCACCCCCGCGAGGTACAGCTCACCCGGCACACCCGGCGGCACCGGACGCAGCCGCGCGTCCAGCACGTGGGCCCGGGTGTTGTCGAGCGGTGTGCCGATGGCGGGGACGCCCCGGTGGTCGGCCGCCAACTCCGCCGCCGTCGCCCACACCGTCACCTCCGTCGGCCCGTACACGTTCGTCACCCGACCGCACCCACGCACCAGACGCTCCGCCAACCCGGCCGACAACGCCTC
>NZ_JAQYWW010000425.1:0-75150 GCF_036322525.1 Streptomyces sp. BE20
ATCCGATAAGTCGCTCGGATACGCCCGTCTGTCCATGCGCCGCAGAACATCACCCGAACCCCGACTGGCACGCCAGTACGGCCGACGTTCACACGAACGAGCGATCATGAACCGAGAGAAAGCGGACTTAACGTCCACTCACGACGACAGGATCTGCGAGCCCTGCCGGTCCGGCGTCTGCCCGACTCGCGCTGCGGCGGCGATGTGGTGGAACTGCGTCAGTGGGAAAAGGCTGTTCGGGGGCGTCGGCCGGATGCGCCCGGTGAAACCGGGCGCATCCGGGTATGGAGAGTTCATTTGCCTGCAGCGCCCTGCGCGGTACGCACGGCGTGGGGACGATTGCGGTCAGGGGGTGATGTCGAACCCGTCGACGGTGGCCTTGGCCCCGGTGCGCTTGACGATCTTGATGGTGTGGCTGCCCGGGGTGAGCCCGTTCACGGTGTAGATGCTCTGCTGGGCCGTACGGCTGGCGGCGTAGGTGTTGACCAGGCCCTTGGAGACGCCGTCGACGTAGATCTCGACGTTGCCCTGGTCGGGGGCCTTGGGACCGATGAACGTCACACCGGTTCCCTGGAAGGTGAGGAGTGCGTAGCTTCCGTTCTCGGGCGTGGAGTGAACGTTGTCATCCCGGTCACCGTTGCCTCGGAAGCCGAAAGCGGTCCAGATTCCGCGGTAGTCGATCCTCCTGTCGTCGTTGTCGACCTTCGTGGCCGGGGAGAGGTGCTCTTCGGTGGTCCCGGCCGCGGCGATGATGGCCAGGGCCGCAGCGGGCCATTCGCCCCTGGAGACGAGGGTGGCCGGTTGGACCGTGCTGTTGGTGCCGTTGGTGGAGTACGCGGCGATGCTGGAGTAGGTGTCGTGCACGTTGATGTCGTGGATGGTGGGCGTCCACAGGCGCGTCCACAGAGTCTTGTCCGCGTAGCGGACCACGTTCTCGTAGACGTCCCAGTAGGAGCTTCCCTCGTCGATGTAGAGGTCCTTGTTGGCGGTGACGCCGATCGCGTTGTTGTAGCCGCTCACGACGTTGCCGGCCATGACGGACCTGCTGTCCGCCCCGGCGCCCTGGCCGCCGAGGACATAGATCGGGCCGCCATCCACGAGCAGGCCCATCACGTCGTGGACGTAGTTGTTGAGGATCTTGTTTCGGCCCGAGTAGATGGTTCCCTGGGTGCACGGCGTCGAGGCGGTCCACTGGGGACTGGCGCCCGCCTGGTTGGCCTCGGCGGCCTGCATGGAGCAGTCCGAGGCGAAGCCCCAGCCCCATCCGAGGGAGATTCCGGAGTACGGGGTGTGTCCGACGTCGTTGTTGGAGATTTCGATGTCGCGTCCGTGGCCGGCCCAGATACCGACAGATCCGGCGAAGTTCCGGGCAGGGTGCTCGACCCGGTTCTGGGTGATCGTGTTGCCGCTCGTCATGAGCACGGTGTCGGTGAGGTAGTAGTCGTCGACCTCGCCGACGGCCACGGCGTTGCTGCCGGTGTCGTGGATCCAGTTCCCGGTGACGGTGGAGTTCTGCGTCCCGTCCGCCAGATCGAGGCCTGATCCGCCGAGGGCGGCGAACTCGTTGCCTGCGAAGACAATGTTCTTGCCGCGATGGACCTGGACAGCTGCGGGGACTCGGACGTTCAGGTGGGTGTCCGGGTCCCAGATGACGCCTCCCTGGCCGTCGATGAACCCCTTGGTGTTGGGCTGGGTCCATGTGGTGTTGGCGAACGTGATGCCCTGGAAGGTGATGTCGTGGACCGGCTGGACGGCCTTGGGGATCACGGTGAAGGCGTCGATGCGAACCGTGCCGGCGGCCTGGTTGACGACCTTGACGGTGTGGGTGCCCTCGGTGAGTCCTCTGGCGGAGAAGAGGACCTGCTGGGCGAGGCGGGTCGTACCGCGGTTGGAGACGATGGTCGGAGTGCCGCCGTCGATGGAGACGGCGAGGTTGCCGCCGTCCACCATCTTCTCGCCGAGGACGTCGATCCCGACGCCGGTGAAGGTGTAGCTGAACGAGGCGCCCACCTGCTGGGTTCTGAGCGCGTCATGGTTCAGGTCTCCGAAGACCTTGCCTGCGGCCTGCCCTGCCGGCGGGGTGGGCGGGGTGTCGTCGGCGAGCGTCACAGTCCCGGTGGTGGAGGTGTTCGACAGTGTGGCGTTCACCGGGGCGAGGTGTCCCGGCGTGCCGGAAATGCTCACCAACTGCTCGACCGCGCCGACCTGGACGTTGGCGGTGGCCAGGTTCTCGCCGCTTCGCGGCTTGTAGTAGAGGAATCCGCCCGCGGCGTCGACGTAGAACTCGCCGGGCTGGTCGATGAACTGGTAGGAGTTCTCGAGCCAGCTGACGTTGCTGAGGGCAGGGGCTCCGGCGCCGTTGAAGGGGTAGCCCGGGAACGGCAGGTGCTGGTTGGCCCAGCAGGCCGCGTTCGTCTTGATGCGTACCTCGGAGCTCGTACCGCCGGGCTGGAATGGCGGCACGGTGCTTGCGGTGGCCGGAATGGTGACCGTGGTCGGGGTGATGCTCTCCAGCGGGCAGCGCAGCTGCTTCCAGTAGTAGTTGTCGACCACCTCGACCCGCTCGGGGCTGGAGATCTGCGCGAAGTCGATGCCGCTGAGGGCGGCGTTCCCTTCTGCCGTGTAGTGCACGCTAGTCCAGGCGCCGCCTGTGGCCGTCGGCCAGACCGCGTTGCTGAAGGTCACGGTTCTGGCCCGCTGCGCCGGCACTCCGTCGATGGAGACGTCCCTGCTGTTCCGGGCCGCGGCGTTCAGTGCGCCGGCAGGCAGGGTCGCCCGCCAGATCCCCTTGGTGGAGTCGAACACCGAGAACCCGGTGACCTTCTGGCCACCGCTGAACACCGGCTTCTCACCGGGCGCGGCCGTGTAGACGACCTGGTGGCCGTTGGTCCCGGAGTCCCGCACGTCCAGGGTGAGCGGCTCGCTCAGCGTGTAGACGCCACCGCGGAGCAGAACGCGGATGTCGCCCGACATCGAGCCCGCCACCGCCCGGGCCTTGTCCCGCGCCGTCGTCAGAGCGCACGGGGTGCTGCTGGAGCAGGTCGTTCCGCTACCCGTGGGCGAGGCGTAGAAGTCCGTCGTCCCCGCCGCCACCGCCGATACGGTCATTCCGGTGCTGATCAGGCTGCCCACCAGCAGCCCTATGGCCGGTAGGGCCATCCGTCTCTTTCTCATGTCTCTCCTCGGGTTGATGACCAACGCCCGCCACGCGGGCGATCGGCTGCTGGGTCAGTCCACCGGAGGGCGTCGCTGCGCGGGTTGATCTGCGCGCTTCCTGAACACACATCCGATGTCTAGGTAGGCCGGTACTGTATAGGCAATGCGCCTGGTGAGATAGATGTTAAGCAGAACAGCTTTCGCCGTTACGATCGGATGTCTCAGGAACCCAGGAGGCGATGCCTCGGATCGGGCATGGCGAGAGCCATGGATCCACACCCGTTGTACTGCATCTTTGTTATCGAGCAAGCCACCTGGCGTGCTCTCTGACGCAGTCAGCCGTCTGGGGCGGTCTCGCCGGAATCAGGCCGCGTGGTCACGGCTGAACACGCTTAATGACCGGCGATCTCATATCACCGAGGACCTTGAATCACTCCAGTGTCGGAATATTCATCCGATGCCTTGATGCCTCGTGGGCGGTGTGGAGCCCGCAGGGCTAGCGCGTGGCTCGCCGGTTGGCCCACAAGGCGGGGTCGTCGACGTTGTCCCGCGTGACGAGGGGCGCGGGCAGCTGGTCCTCCAGACCGTTGGGCAGGGCGACGATCACCGAGCCGTGATCCGTCGGGCCCGGGCTGAAGTGACGGCCTACCGCGCCCTCCCGCGCGTAGTACAGCGCGTACTTGGCGTAGAGGTCGGCGGGCTGGGAGACGGTCGCGTCGATCTCGCCGGAGCGGATCGCGTCGAGCTCCTGCGGAGTTCCGTCGTTCGAGACGATGCCGATATGGCCGGCCTGGCCGGCCGGTTTGAGGAGGCCCTTCTCGCGCAGGACCGCCAGCACGGGTTCCAGGAAGACACCACCGGCCTGGAGGTAGAGGCCGTTCACGTTCTTCTCCCGCGCCAGTGCGGCACGCAGTTCCTGCTCGGCGATGTCCGCCTTCCACTCCGTGGGCAGCGCGATGACAGTGATTCCCGGGAACTTGGTCCGCATGCAGTGCGCGAAGGCCTCGGAACGCTCGAAACCATTGATCGATTCCTGGCTGCCCTGCAGTTCGACGACCTTCCCCTTCCCCGCGAGCTGCGCGCCCAGGTACTCACAGGCCTTGGTCCCGTACGCACGATTGTCGGCCCGCACGACCATGAACACGGTGCCGCTCTCGGGCCGGGCGTCGACGCTGACCACGGTTATCCCCCTGGCGAACAGCGAGTCCAAGGTGAGATCGAGGTGCTGGGTCTGCTGCGGCGACACGACCAGCGCCTTCGTTCCGCCGCGCTCGAAGGCATCCAGGTTGGCGGCCAGTTTCCCGGCATCGCCCTGCGAGGTGGTGGTAGCGGCGATCCGCGCCCCGGTCCTGGCCTGCTCCTCGGTGAGGTAGCCCGCGTACGCGCGCCAGAAGTCCGTGTCGGTGCGCGGGAGATCTATGCCGATGAGGGGCTCTTGGGGTCCGTTCTGATGTGTGTTCTCACAGCCCGCCGCGTTGGCGGCGAACAGGACGGCGGCCAGGCAGGCCGCAATGTGTCTGAGTCTGGAGGGCTCCATCCGGGTCATCACCTGGGCCATTCATCCGATGTACTGAGGGAGTCATGGCCGGGACCTTACGAGATGAATCGGGCTATAACAAGGCATTCAGCAGGCCTTTCGGCAGGAACTGTGCCGTTCACCCTTGGGCTCCATTGGTTTTCGTCCGATGTATCTCGCAACCAGCCGCGAGCGCGCACCCGCGTCCGGCAGCCGGAGCGCGGGCACGGGTCCGGCAGCCGGAGCGCGGGCACGGGTCCGGCAGCCGGAGCGCGGGCACGGGTCCGGATGCGACCGGGCCGCTACGCCAACGGCGGCAGGGCGGATTCGGCCGAGCCCAGGGTGCCGCGGAGCCAGTCCTCGACACCGGAGATGTGGACGGTGGCCCAGGCGGTGGCGAGGTCGGGCCGGCGGGCGGCGATCGCGTCGAGGATCGCCCGGTGCTGCTGGAGGGTGCGTTCCACCGCGCCCTCCTCAGTGACGCCCCGCCAGATCCGGGCCCGGGTGGTCGGACCGGAGAGTCCCTCGATCAGGGAGCAGAGCACGAGGTTGCCCGCGCCTGCGGCGATCCGCTGGTGAAACTCGAGGTCGTTGGCGATCAGTTCGTCCAGGCTCGGGTCGTCGCCGAGCCGATCGAGGATGAGGCGCAGCCCGTCGATCTCGGCGTCCGGCATGCGGCGGGCGGCCATCGCGGTGGCGGCCGGTTCCAGGATCCGCCGCACTTCCAGGAACTGCAGCACGGTGTCGTCCTGGTGGAACTCGACCACGAAGCCCAGCGCGTCCAGGAGCAGGTTCGGCTCCAGGCTGGTCACGTAGGTGCCGTCGCCCTGCCGGACGTCGAGCACGCGGATGAGGGAGAGGGCCTTGACCGCCTCGCGCAGGGAACTGCGCGACAGGCCCAGTCTCTCGGCGAGGTCGGCCTCCTTGGGAAGTCGCGCCCCCGGGCGTAGCTCACCGCTGACGATCATGGCCTTGATCCTGTCGATCGCCTCGTCGGTTACCGGCATGTGCGTCCCTCCCGTTGGTTTGGACATCTGATGTATCAGTATGGCCTGGCCGTTAATCCTGAGCAGTGGGGATGACGGTACTCCCCGGGGAAACGCCACTGGGAGACGGTAGGGCTGCGGATTCGCAACGCTGAGGCCCTGGGTTCCGTTTTGGCGTGCTCCTCGGGCATGCGGGGACGGTGAGGGCCAGGGGTCTGATCTATGGCCCGGTGCGGGGGGACGCCAAGTCGGTACGGCGGCCGGGTGGCCGTCCGTACCGTCTCGGTGGTGATGGTGGCGGCCCGCTACTCCTGCTTCTCGCCGGAGGCGAAGCGGGAAACGATGAGCGCGAGGATGATGATGGCGCCGTTGAGGAACTGGTTCCACAGCGGTGGTACGCCGGCCAGGGTCATGACGTTGACCACGAGCTGGAGGGTGAGGACGCCGGTGAGGGCTCCGAAGAGGGTGCCGCGGCCTCCGTTGAGGCTGACGCCGCCGATCACGGTGGCGGCGAAGACCTGGAAGATCCATCCGCTGCCCTGGTCCGCGGAGACGGAACCGTAGTGGCCGGTGAACAGGATGCCGGCGAAGGCCGCCAGAACGCTGCCGGCGATCAGGACGGCCCAGGTGATCCGGTCGACCCGGATTCCCGCCGCGCGGGCGGCCTCCGCGTTGCCGCCGATGGCGTAGAGCGCGCGGCCGTGTCGCAACCAGGCCAGTGCGGCGCCGCCGAGCAGGAAGAGCGTGCCGCAGATCCAGATGGCGGCGGGGGCTCCGAGCCAGGAGGCCCGGCCGAGGTAGGTGAAGGAGGAGGGGAGGTTCACGATCGACTGGCCCTGGGAGATCGCGATCTGCAGGCCGCGCAGCAGGGTGAGGGCGCCGAGGGTGACAATGAAGCCGTTGAGGCGCAGTTTGAGGATCAGGAATCCGTTGGCGGCGCCGATCAGGGCTCCGACCAGCAGGCAGAGGGGGACGGCGGCCCAGCCGGTGAAGAGGCCAAGGCCGTTGAAGCGGTCGCCGTGAGTGGGAAGCACCAGCCAGACGGCGATCACCGGGGCGACACCGATGGTGGACTCCAGTGAGAGGTCCATCCGTCCGGCGATCAGGATGAGGGCCTCGGCCAGCACCAGCAGGCTGAGTTCGGTGGCCTGTTGTCCGACGCCGAGCAGGTTGTCCGAGGTCAGGAAGGCCGGAGAGACGATGAAGCCGATGACGCCGAGGACCAGCAGTACGGGTAGCAGTGACAGGTCCCGGTAGCGGGCGAGGTCCAGGCCCGGCCGGGCGGCCGGAGGGGCGGTGGTCGTGGCCGTGGTGGAGTGGGGGTTCAGTTCAGTCACGGGGGGCATGGCTTTCCTTCGTGTCAGTGCTGGCCATGCCCTCCATGGCGGCGACCAGCTGTTCGTCACTCCAGCCGCGGGGGAATTGCGCGACGATCCGGCCGTGGAACATGACCACCACCCGGTCGCAGACCCGCAGGTCGTCCAGCTCGTCCGAGACGATCAGCGCGGTCCTGCCGTCGTCGGCCACCTTGCGAACGCTGCCGAGCAGGGACTCCTTGGACTTGATGTCGACGCCGTTGGTCGGCCGGATGGCGACCAGGACGTGCGGGCGGGTGGCGAGTGCGCGGGCGATGACGACTTTCTGCTGGTTGCCGCCGGACAGGGCGTCCACCGGTGCGCCGGGCCCGGGGGTCTTGATGTCCAGGTCGGCGATCATGCGTTCGGCGAAGGCCCTGGTCCGGGAGGGCAGGACGGTGCCGAGGGGGCCCAGCTGATTGGCGACGGTGAGGGTGGCGTTCTCGGCGACGCTGCGGTTGGGGACCAGGCCCTGGATGTGGCGGTCCTCGGGGACGAAGCCGACGCCGGCGGCCAGTGCGGCCGGGACGTTTCCGGTGCGGACCGGTCGGCCGGCGACGGTGATCCGACCCGCGGTGGGGCGGTGCAGGCCGGCGATGCTCTCCCCCGCCTGCACGTTGCCACTGGCGGCGGCGCCGGCCAGGCCGAGGACCTCGCCGGCCCGGGCCGTCAGCGTGAGGTCCTCGTACGCTCCTCGCAGGGTGAGACGGTCGAGTCCGAGCAGGTTCGGCGCATCGGGCGCGGGGCCTGAGCGCGGCTGCGCCCCGTCGTCGGTCGTGCGGCTCTCGCCGGTCATCGCCTCGACCAGGGTGTGGTGGTCGAGGCCGGCGACGGGGGTGGTGGTGATGTGCCGGGCGTCGCGGTAGACGGTCACCGTGGTACAGAGGTCGTAGACCTCCTGGAGGTGGTGCGAGATGAACAGGAACGCGACGCCCTGGCTCTGAAGTTCGCGGAGCTTGGCGAAGAGCCGGCCGATGCCGTGGGCGTCGAGCTTGGCGGTCGGCTCGTCGAGGATGATGAACCGGGCGCCGAAGGACAGCGCCCGGGCGATCTCGACGAACTGCCGCTGCTCGACCGTGAGTCGGTCGGCGCGGGCGGCGGGGTCGACGTCCACGCCGTACTCGGCGAGCAGGTCCGTCGCGCGTGCGCGCAGGCGCCGCCAGCCGATCGGGCGCAGTGTCCGGTCGCTCTGCCGGTCCAGGAAGAGGTTCTCGGCGACGGTGAGGGAGCCGATGACGGTGGAGCGCTGGTAGACGCAGGCGACCCTGGAGCGCCAGGCGTCGGTGTCGCCCGGGGCGGGTGCCGCCTGGCCGTTGAAGCGCAGGGTGCCGGTGTCGGGGTTCTGCAGGCCGGTGAGGACGGAGACGAGGGTGGACTTGCCGGCGCCGTTGCGGCCGACGAGGGCGTGGGACTCGCCGGGGGCGACCGTCAGGTGAGCGTCGGAGAGGGCGACGGTGGCGCCGAATCGCTTGCTGATGCCGTGTGCCTCGACGAGCGGGGCCGTCGGGCGGCTGTCCGCCATGGTGAGGGGTTCCTTTCCGCTGGGGATCGCGGCGGCCGGTGCGGCCGCCGCCCGCAGGTTCACTTGCCGACGCCGTTGCCCCACAGGCTCGCGTCGTCGACGTTGTCCTTGGTCACCAGGGGGGCCGGGAGCTGGTCCTCGAGGCCGTTGGGCAGTTCGATGATCGTGGAGCCGTGGTCGGTGGGGCCGGGCTTGAAGGTCTTGCCCTGGGCGGCGGCGTTCGCGTAGGAGAGGGCGTACTTGGCGTAGAGGTCGGCGGGCTGGGAGACGGTGGCGTCGATCTGGCCCTGCCGGATGGCGTCGAACTCCTGCGGGATGCCGTCGTTGGAGACGATGGCGATGTGACCGGCCTCGCCGACAGGCTTGAGCAGGCCCTTCTGCTGCAGCAGGGCAAGGGTGGGCTGCAGGAAGACGCCGCCGGCCTGCATGTAGATACCGCCGAGGTCCGGGTGGGCGGCCAGGGTGGACTGGAGCTTGGCGGAGGCGACGTCCCCCTTCCAGTCGGTGGCCAGCTCGATCACCTGGATCCCGGGGAAGCTGGTCTTCATGCAGGCGGCGAAGGCCTCGGAGCGGTCGCGGCCGTTGATGGAGTCCAGGGCTCCCTGGAGTTCGGCGACCTTGCCCTTTCCGCCGAGCTGCTTGCCGAGGAACTCGCAGGCCTTGGTGCCGTAGGCCTTGTTGTCGGCGCGCACCACCATGAAGACCTGGCCCTTGTCGGGGCGGGTGTCGACGCTGACGACGGGGATCTTCTTCGCGGCTAGCTGGTCGAGGGTGGAGGCGATCGCGCCGGTGTCCTGGGGGGCCATCACGACGGCCTTGGCTCCGGTGTTCTGGAATACCTGGACGTTGGCGACCAGCTTGGTGACGTCGTTCTGCGAGTTGCTGACCGGCAGGGCGTTCAGGCCCTGGGCCGCCACGCCCTGCTTCACGTACTGGGCGTAGGAGTTCCAGAAGTCCGAATCGGCGCGCGGGAGGTCGATGCCGATGGCCGGCTTGGCGGTGCCGTCGGCGGAGGGCGTCACTTCGCTGCCGCGATTGCAGGCGCTGCCGAGGCCGCCCAGCAGGAGGACTACGGCTGCGGTGGCCGTGGTGCGGGGGATGCGAGCGTTCATGGTGCAGATCTCCTTGGCTGAGCTGGCCGCGCCACTGCGGGTGGCGTCGGGGAAGAGGGGTCGGATGCCCGCGCTGCGGGCGGGAGGCGGCGTCGGCGTGTGGGGGGGGGGCGGGCGGGGCCGGTGGCCCAGCCCTCACGCGGGTACCGGCGCCGCCGCCCGGCGCGGTGCCGGTGTCAGGGCGGACCCGGACCGCGTCGGCGGGGCCGAAGCCCCGGGCTGCCGAGAGCTCCAGCAATCCAGACGGATTCATCGGATGGCTTTCGGTGGAGAGGACTCTAAGAGCAGGTCGACATCGTTACAAGGGACGTGCTTCGACGAATCCCAACCGTAACCTCGACACCAGCGAAGATCTTCAAACTTGAGCCAACCCAGGGGCGAATTGCCCCGATGTGCCCGTTTCCTGCTCACGCGGTGCGCACAGGTTCTTGCGCTCACCGAGGGGCGATCGTATGGTCAGGCATCCACCAATTCATCAGATGTATTGAGGTCGCAGGTATGTAGGCCCGCCACCTCTGGAGGGGGTTCCTGTCGTGCAGTTTCTCCGTCTTGGTCCCACAGGCGACGAGACACCCGCGGTCCAGGCCGCCGACGGCCGCACGTTCGACCTGCGTGGCCTGACTTCGGACATCGACGCCGCATTCCTGGCCGGCGACGGCATCGCGCGGGTCCGCCGTGCGCTGGCGGAGGAGGCGTTGCCCGCGATCAACGCGACGGGTCTGCGGATCGGGGCTCCGATCTCCCGCCCGGGCAAGATCGTGTGCATCGGTCTGAACTACCGTGACCACGCCGAGGAGACCGGCGCCGCGATCCCCACCCGCCCGGTGGTGTTCATGAAGGATCCGACGACCGTGATCGGGCCGTACGACGAGGTGCTGATCCCACGGACCTCGACACGGACGGACTGGGAAGTGGAGCTCGCCGTGGTCATCGGCCGCCGAGCCCGGTACCTCACGGACGACGCGCAGGCCACCGATGTGATCGCCGGCTACACCATCAGTCACGACGTGTCCGAGCGAGAGTTCCAGCTGGACTTCTCCTCGCAGTGGGACCTGGGCAAGTCCTGCGAGACCTTCAACCCGCTCGGCCCCTGGCTGGTCCCCGCCGACGAGATCGCCGACCCGCAGGCACTCGGCCTGCGGCTGTCCGTCAACGGCGAACTCCGCCAGGACGGCAACACCAAGAACATGATCTTCGGCATCCCGTACCTGATCCGCTATCTCAGCCAGTACCTGGTACTCAATCCCGGGGATGTGATCAACACAGGCACCCCCGCCGGCGTCGCCCTCGGTCTGCCAGGCGCCCCCTACCTGCGCCCCGGCGACACCGTCGAGCTCACCATCGACGGTCTCGGCCTGCAACGCCAGACCTTCGCCCAGGCCTGACCTCCATCCTCCTCTCCCGAAGGGACCGACCGTGCCCCGGCCGATACCGCGGATCACTGCCGTCGACACCTACGACATCCGCTTCCCCACCTCGCGCGAGCTCGACGGCTCGGACGCGATGAACCCCGACCCCGACTACTCCGCCGCCTACCTCGTCCTGCGCACCGACGCCGGGGACGGGCTCGAGGGCCACGGCTTCACCTTCACCATCGGACGCGGCAACGAGGTCCAGGTCGCGGCGCTCGACGCACTGCGCCACCACGTGGTCGGGCGACCCGTCGCCGACCTGTGCGCCGACCCCGGATCGCTCAACCGCGACCTCATCGGCGACAGCCAACTGCGGTGGCTCGGCCCCGAGAAGGGCGTGATACACATGGCCATCGGCGCCGCCGTCAACGCCGTATGGGACCTCGCCGCCAAACGCGAGGGCAAGCCACTCTGGCAGCTGCTGGCCGACGCCGAACCCGAATGGCTCGTCTCCCAGATCGACTTCCGGTACATCGCCGACGCCCTCACCCCCGAGCGGGCCCTGGAACTGCTGCACGCCGCCCGGCCCGGGCGCGCCGAACGGGAAGCCCGCCTGCGCCTGCGCGGCTACCCCGGCTACACGACCTCCCCCGGCTGGCTCGGCTACAGCGACGAGAAGCTCACCCGGCTCGCCCTCCAGGCCATCGCCGACGGTTTCACACAGATCAAGCTGAAAGTCGGCGGCGACCTCGAGGACGACATCCGCCGATGCCGTGCCGCCCGCGCTGCGGTCGGCCCCGGTATCCGCATCGCCATCGACGCCAACCAGCGCTGGAACGTCGGCGAGGCCGTCGCGTGGACCAAGGCGCTGGGCGAGTTCGACCCGTACTGGATCGAGGAGCCCACCAGCCCCGACGACATCCTCGGCCACGCCACGATCCGGGCGGCCGTCGCCCCGGTCAAGGTCGCCACCGGCGAACACGTCCAGAACCGCATCGTCTTCAAGCAGCTGCTCCAGGCCGGCGCCATCGACATCCTGCAGCTGGACTCCACCCGGGTCGGCGGGGTCAACGAGAACCTGGCCATCCTGCTGCTCGCCAGGCACTTCGGCGTGCCGGTCTGCCCACACGCCGGCGGCGTCGGCCTGTGCGAGCTCGTCCAACACCTGTCGATGTTCGACTACGTGGCGCTCTCGGGCACCACCGAGAACCGGGTCATCGAGTACGTCGACCACCTCCACCAGCACTTCGTGAATCCCGCCACGATCAAGGACGGGCATTACACCGCTCCCTCCGAACCCGGCTTCTCCTCGACGATGTACCCGGAGTCCATCCACACCTACAGCTACCCCAGCGGCACCTTCTGGGCCGCCGACCGCCCCGAGCGTCGAGCGGAGAGCTCCTCATGACCAGCGCACTGCAGGGCCTGCGGGCCATCGTCACCGGCGGCGCCTCCGGCATCGGCCTCACCACCGCCCACCTGCTCACCGAACGCGGCGCCCACGTTGCCGTGCTGGACCTCGCACCGACCGGACTTTCCAGCCCCTTGACCGGCTATGCCGCGGACCTGGCCGACGACGCCGCGGTCCAGTCCGCAGTGGCCGACGCCACCGCCCGGCTTGGCGGACTCGACATCCTCGTCAACAGCGCCGGGATCGGCGCCGTGGGGACGGTCGAGGACAACCCGGACGAACAGTGGCGGCACGTGCTGGACGTCAACGTGGTGGGGCTCGCCCGCGTCACCCGCGCCGTCCTGCCGCATCTGCGCGTCTCCGCGCACGCCTCGGTCGTCAACGTCTGCTCCATCGCCGCGACCGCCGGCCTCCCCCAACGCGCGCTCTACTCGGCCAGCAAGGGCGCCGTCCTCGCACTCACCCTGGCGATGGCGGCCGACCACATCAGGGAAGGTGTGCGGGTGAACTGCGTCTCCCCGGGAACGGTCGACACCCCGTGGGTGGGTCGGCTGCTGGACAGCGCCGCCGACCCGCAGGCGATGCGAGCAGCGCTCAACGCCCGACAGCCCACCGGACGCCTCGTCACACCCCGCGAGGTCGCCGCCGCCATCGCCTACCTCGCGAGCCCGGAGTCGGCATCGGTGACCGGCACCTCCCTCGCGGTCGACGGCGGCATGGCGGGCCTGCGCCTACGCCCGGCCGGACAGTGAGGGGGCCGGTGATGGAGCTGGTCCCGCTCGGACGCACCAACACCGCCGTCACCCGGCTCGCATTCGGCGCGGCCGGCCTCGGGAACCTGTTCACTCCGGTCGGAGACGAGGAAGCGAACGCCGCCCTCGCCGCAGCATGGACAGCCGGCATCCGCTCCTTCGACACGGCCCCGCACTACGGCCTCGGCCTGTCCGAACGACGACTCGGCCGGTTCCTCCAGGAGCACCCACGGGACGGATTCCACCTCTCCACCAAGGTCGGCCGGATCCTGGAACCGGTCGAACCCGTAAGCGGGTCCGACGCGGCGAACGGCTTCGCGGTACCCGCGACCCACACCCGCCGCTGGGACTTCACCGCCGACGGAATCCGCCGCAGCCTGGAGGAAAGCCTGACCCGCCTCGGCGTCGACCGAGTCGACACCGTCTACCTGCACGACCCCGACGACCACCTGGACCAGGCACTGGGCGAGGCCTACCCAGCTCTGGAACGCCTGCGCACCGAGGGCCTCGTCGGATCGATCGGCGCCGGGATGAACCACTGCGAACCACTGGCACGCTTCGTCCGCGACACCGACGTCGACGTCGTCCTGATCGCCGGCCGCTACACGCTGCTCGACCAGACAGCGCTCCAGGAGCTGCTTCCCGCAGCCCTCGAACACGACATCTCGGTCGTCATAGGCGGGGTGTTCAACTCCGGGTTGCTCGCCGACCCGCACCCGGACGCCACCTTCGACTACACCACCGCTCCGGCCCCCCAGGTGGAACGCGCGCTGCGGATGCAGGAGGTCTGCGCGCGACACGGCGTGCCGCTGCGCGCGGCCGCGGTGCGGTTCGCGCTCGCGCACCCGGCGGTGGCGAGTGTCCTTGTCGGCGCCCGCACCGCCGACGAGATCACGGACGCCGGGCGGCAGTACGCGCGACGCGTCCCGGCCGCGCTCTGGGTCGACCTGCGCACCACGGCCCTGCTGCCGGACAACGTCCCCGTACCGGAAGGCGACCACTGATGCGCATCGCCCTGTTCCTCACCTGCATCAACGACACCCTGCTCCCCGACACCGGCCGCGCCGTGGTCACGGTCCTGGAACGGCTCGGCCATACGGTCGACTTCCCACAGGAACAGACCTGCTGCGGGCAGATGCACTTCAACACCGGCTACCGCACCGACGCGATGCCCCTGGTGCGGCACTTCGCCGACACCTTCTCCCACTACGACGCCGTCATCACCCCCTCCGCGTCCTGCGCCGGCATGGTCCGCGAGAACCACCCCCTCCTCACCGACCGGTACGCCTCGCCAGACCTCCGGCGCAAGGTCGCCGGACTCGTTCCCAGGGTCCACGAGTTCACCGAGTTCCTGACGGACGTCCTCGGCGTCACCGATGTCGGCGCCCGGTTCCCGCACAAGGTCGCCTACCACCCCACGTGCCACTCGCTGCGCGGGCTGCGCCTGGGCGACCGCCCCGAACGGCTGCTGCGCGCCGTGGACGGACTCGAACTCCTCGACCTGGGCGGCCGGGAGGAATGCTGCGGTTTCGGAGGCACCTTCGCGATGAAGAACGCCGCGACCTCCGCCGCGATGCTCGCCGACAAGACCGCAGACGTCACCGCCACCGCCCCCGACGTGCTGTGCGCGGCCGACAACTCCTGCCTGCTGCACATCGGCGGCGGCCTGTCCCGGCAGAACTCCCCCATCCGCACCATGCACCTGGCCGAGATCCTCGCCACCATCGAGGAGGACCCGCGATGAAGGACAACCACGGCCTGGTCTGGCTCGGCACCCCGCCCTTCCCCCAGGCCGCACGCACCGCCCTCGCCGACAGCCAACTGCGCGAGAACCTCAAACGCGCCACCACCACCATCCGCGACAAACGCGTGGCAGCAATCGCCGAACTCGACGACTGGGAGCAGCTGCGCGAGACCGCGGCCGCGCTCAAGGCCCGCACCCTGCGCCATCTCGACCATCACTTGGAGCGCCTGGAGTCCTCGCTGACCGCTGCGGGCGCCACGGTGCACTGGGCGGCGGACGCTCAGGAGGCCAACCGGATCGTCACCGAGCTGGTCCACGCCACCGGCGAGCGCGAGGTGGTCAAGGTCAAGTCGATGGCCACCCAGGAGATCGGTCTCAACGAGGCACTCGCCGAGGCCGGCATCACCGCGTACGAGACCGACCTCGCCGAACTCATCGTCCAGCTCGGCAAGGACAGGCCCTCCCACATCCTTGTCCCGGCGATCCACCGCAACCGCGCCGAGATCCGTGACATCTTCACCCGAGAAATGGCACGCTGGGGCCGTCCCGCCCCCGACGGTCTGAGCGACGATCCGGTCGCCCTCGCCGACGCCGCCCGACTCCACCTCCGCCAGAAGTTCCTCACCGCCAAGGTCGCCGTCTCCGGAGCCAACTTCGCCTGCGCCGACACCGGCACGGTCGTCGTCGTCGAATCCGAGGGCAACGGCCGAATGTGCCTCACCATCCCAGAAACCCTCATCACGGTCATGGGCATCGAGAAGGTCATCCCCTCGTTCGCCGACCTGGAAGTCTTCCTCCAGCTCCTGCCGCGCTCCTCCACCGGCGAACGGATGAACCCCTATACCTCCCTGTGGACCGGGGTCACGCCCGGCGACGGCCCCCGCCGCTTCCACCTCGTCCTCCTCGACAACGGCCGCACCGCCACCCTGCGCGACACCGTCGGCCGCCAGGCCCTCGCCTGCATCCGCTGCTCCGCCTGCCTCAACGTCTGCCCGGTCTACCAGCGCACCGGCGGCCACGCCTACGGCTCCGTCTACCCCGGCCCGATCGGCGCCGTCCTCACCCCGCAACTGGTCGGCGTCGAGCACGCGGCGTCGCTGCCCTTCGCCTCCACGCTGTGCGGCGCCTGCTACGACGCCTGCCCCGTCAAAATCAACATCCCGGAGGTTCTCGCCCACCTGCGCGCCGAGGCCGTCGAAGGCAAGCGCCGCAGTCGCCGCACCCCCACCGTCGAGGCACTCGTCATGAAGGCCGCGACCGCGGTACTCTCCTCCCCCGGCCGCCTGACCGCCGCCCAGAAGGCCGGAGCCCTCGGCGCAAGCGTGCTGGCCAGGGGCGGCAGGATCAGACGGCTCCCCGGGCCGCTGCGCGGCTGGTCGGACTCGCGCGACACCCCCGTACCGCCCGCCGAGTCCTTCCGTTCCTGGTGGCGCCGGAACCGGGAGACACCATGACGAGCCGCCACGAGATGCTGGCCCGGATCCGCGCCGCACTCACCGACGTCCCCTCCGACGAACGCCCCGAGGACGTCCCCGTCCCCCGGGCCTACCACCGCAGCCACGCCGACAGCGACCTGACCGAACTCTTCCTCGAACGCGCCGCCGACTACCGCGCCACCGTACGCCGCTGCGCACCGAGGTCGTTGCCGGAAACCATAGGCGCGGCCCTTGCCGCACACGGCGCCACCAATATCGTCGTGCCGGACGGCTTTCCCGCCGACTGGCTTCCCCACCTGCCGTGGCGATCCGACCGGCCCGCACTCACCCTCCCGGAGCTGAAAACCCTCGGCGGCGCCCTCACCACCGCGACCATCGCCATCGCCGTCACCGGCACCCTCGTCCTCGACAGCGGCCCCGGCCAAGGCCGACGCGCACTCACCCTCATCCCCGACTACCACCTCTGCGTCGTGCGGGCCTCGCAGATAGTCGCCGACGTCCCGGACGCCCTCGCCGCGCTCGACCCCACCCGCCCGCTCACCTGGATCTCCGGACCGTCCGCCACCAGCGACATCGAACTCGACCGCGTCGAAGGCGTTCACGGCCCCCGCAGCCTCGACATCCTCATCGTCGAGGACACCCCGGAGCATTGACCGCACCGACCCGCAGACGCAAGTCGCTCACACCCCCACCACCCGCGCACAGCCTTCGGCACGTTCATCGCGCGGGCCACCCCACACACCCATGGAGCCCGAATGAGGGTCGCCCTGCATACCCGCGTCCGCGCTGACCAGATCTCCGCCTATGAGCTGGCCCACCAACAGGTGCCCATCGAACTCACCGCCGCCATCCGGACGGCCGGCGCCACCTCCTGGACCATCTGGCGCAGCGGCACCGAGCTGTTCCACCTCATCGAGTGTGCCGACTACGCCGCACTGCTTGCCGGGCTGGAGGGTCTGCCGGTCAACATCGCATGGCAGGCCAGGATGGCCGAGCTGCTCGATGTCGTCCACGACTACTCCGTCGACGGCGCCGCAGCCGGCCTCCCGGTGGTGTGGGAACTATGACCGGCCCTGGGATCGTCGACACACACCACCACCTGTGGGACCTTGCTGTCCGCGACCAGGAGTGGATCACCGGCGAGGCACTCGCCCCGATCCACCGCGACTTCTCACTCGCCGACCTGCACCTACCCGCCAGTCGGGCGGGCGTCACCGCAACCGTCCTGGTGCAGACCGTCTGCCTTCCGCAGGAGACCCCTGAGATGCTGGCACTGGCCGCCTCCGACGACCTGGTCGCCGGCGTCATCGGCTGGACCGACCTCACGGACCGCGGCATCGCCGACACCATCGCCCGGCTGCGTGAACTTCCGGGCGGCCGGAAGCTGGTGGGCCTGCGCCACCAAGTCCAGTCCGAACCTGACCCCGAGTGGCTGCTGCGCCCCGACGTCCTGCGTGGCCTGGCAACGGTGGCGGCCTCCGGGCTCGCCTACGACCTGCTCGTCCTTCCCCATCAGCTGCCTGCCGCCACCGAGGTCGCCACCCGTCTACCGGAACTGAGCCTCGTTCTCGACCATCTCGCCAAACCGCCCGCAGCCACCGGCGAGACCGAGCCCTGGGCCACGGCGGTCCGCGCACTGGCCTCCAGGCCCAACACCTTCTGCAAACTCTCCGGCCTGGTCACCGAGGCCGACTGGCAGCACTGGACCCTCACCGACCTGCGTCCGTACTCGGATACCGTGCTGGCGGCTTTCGGGCCCGAGCGGCTGATGTTCGGCTCAGACTGGCCGGTCTGTACCCTCGCCGCCTCCTACCAGGAGGTGGTGGACACCGCCCGGGCCCTCACCGCCGGCCTGAGCACCGCCGAGCAGCACGCGGTGTTCGCAGGTACAGCAGCCGTCGCGTACGGGCCCGCCTTGGCCGCACGCCCGACCGGCTCGGACCCGCGACCTCCGCCGAAGAGTGCGAGGGCACGGCGAACACAGTGTCGGGATGAGTGCATCTGACGTACGGGTTGGTCTCGGCCGAGCGGCGGCGGGCGAGAGGGGCGTCGTGCTGCGCAGCTCGATGACGGCCCGGACGCAGAGCAGCACCACCGTGACGACGGCGAGGCCCGCGGCCACGGCGAGGTGCCGGCTCCACGGATTCCGATCGCCGGCGAGGAACAGCGCCAAGAGCAGCGCAGCGGCCAGGACCGCGCCTGCCACGTCCACGTGGGCGGAGCGGCCTTCGGGGGGTTTCGGGCATGGAGCGCCACGCGGTCACGAGGGCGGCGGCGGTGACGACCAGGCCGAGGCCGTAGGCGGCCCGTACCCCGCCGAGCTCGGCGTGCGGGCCAGCGGGTAGCCGACGCCGGCCCCGATGGTCGAGACCACCGAGATCAGGGCGATCACGGCCGCACTGCGCTCCTCGGGGAGGTGGGCCCGGGCCACGCCCATCATCAGCGCCGTCGGCCCGAGCCCGACGCCCCTCCATCACCCGGACCAGGGCGGTCGTCGCGGGCTGGGTGACGCCCCCGACCGCGGCCAGATCGGTGATGCGCCGCGGGCCGGTCCGGTCCAGGGCGGCCTCGACCGCCGGGAGCCGGTGACGTCCCATTCGCCCCGCTCGTGGACACCCTGGAGATCCAGGACGCGGTGATCACCGCCGACGCCCTCCGCCTCCGGCACGATCACGCCCGCCACCCGCACGCCCACGGCGCCCACTACCTGGTCATCGCCAAGGGCAACCGGCCCGGCCTGCTCCAGGCCCTCCCGCGGCCCGGACCGGGTCTGCTGCCGGATCCGGGCGCGGGAGTTGCGTGGGCTATCGGGCGGCCTGGGCCTCGGCCT
Organism: Streptomyces sp. BE20; assembly: GCF_036322525.1. Classification (NCBI taxonomy): domain Bacteria; kingdom Bacillati; phylum Actinomycetota; class Actinomycetes; order Kitasatosporales; family Streptomycetaceae; genus Streptomyces; species Streptomyces sp. BE20. The sequence goes on from NZ_JAQYWW010000425.1 coordinate 19,173, forward strand.
CGTGCTTGAGGTTGGTGACCCAGTTGTGCAGGGAGGTGTCGAGGGCGGCCTGCAGCACTGCCTTGTTGGCCAGGACGGGCTTGCCGGTCCAGGACTCCTCGGTGTGGACGAGGACACCGTCGCAGGTGGGGGTGAAGGTCCAGACGTGGACGGCGGTGATGCCCTGGGCCGGGCCGCCCCAGACCAGGCGCCTACCGGGCTCGACCTGCTTGACGGTGGAGGTGATGTCGAGGCCCTCGGTGCTCCAGCGGAACACCGAGCCGGGGCGCAGGCGGCCGGGGGTGTCCTTGGCCATCCTGGCGACGTTCGGCTGCCAGGTGGGCCAGTTCTCGACGTCGGTCTGGATCCGCCAGACGGTGTGCAGCGGGGCGTGGATGAGGATGTCGGTGCGGGTGATGACCGGGGCCTTCTCGTCGATCCGCACGTCCGCGGGGTGCCTCGCGGCCGAGTCCGCCACCGTGGTGGGGCGACGGTCGGCGGTGAGGGCGGAGGCGGTGTGGGACGTGGTGAGGAGGAGTGCGGCGGTGGCGGCGGCGGTCATGACCGCGGTGAGTGTACGCATGGCAGTGCTCTTTCGTGGAAGGGTGGTGGTCTGCCGGGGCTCCTGGGCGGCGCGCGCCGGGACGGCCGGTCACAGGGCGCTGTCGGGGATCCAGGAGCCGTGGATGCCGGCGGTGACCCGGCGCGGGAGGTGGACGGTGGCGACCTGCTCAAGGCCGGAGGCGTCCAGGACCAGGAGCTGGGAGGCGTCCTGCTTGAGGTCGGAGACGACGGTGAGCAGGTAGCCGTCGTCCTCGCGGGTGGCGCCGGCGGCGGGGACGAAGACCGCTTCGCTGGGCAGCCGGGCGTCGCCGACCTGGTGGATGCGGCGCTCGCCGGTGGTGCGGTCGTACTTGACCACGCCGTAGCCGCCGAAGCCCCGCTGGTCGGGGAAGGAGACCGCGTACTGGTAGCGGTGCTCGGCGCCGAGGAAGTCCTCGTTGAGGGTGGGGAACTCGACGGCGAGGTCGTCGACAGCCTGCTCGTCGACGGTGCCTGCGGCCGGGTCGACGACCCAGCGACGGGTGTAGGAGCGGGTGTTGGGCTCGGTGCCGCGGCTGGGTGCGCCGATCCACCAGTTCCAGGAGAGCTGGAAGCCCTCGCGGTCGACGGTGGGGCCCTCCAGGACGATGCGACCGGCGGCGTCCTCGTAGGCGTTGGCGGCGTGGAGCATGTTGCCGGGTTCGATCGGGAACCAGCGGATCTTGTCGGCACCGTGCGGGCCGCGCGGCATGACGCCGATCCTGGCCGGCTGCGCGTCCTGCCAGGAGTAGGGGATGCCGGAGTGCTCGGTGGGGTCGAAGGTGACGGTGCCCTCGACGAACACCACGTGGTGGCGGGTGACGGCGAAGTCGTGCTTGAGGGAGGCGGTGGCGCCCGGGACCTCGGCGCTGTGCGTGATGTGCCCGTTCGGGTCGGCGACGTAGTAGACCAGGTAGGGCGGGAACGGGGAGGAGCCGAAGAAGTGGAGTTCGCCGGTGACCGGGTCGCTCTTGGGGTGGGCGGTCATGGCGCTGCGCAGCTTGCCGTCGAAGTCGTAGGGGCCGACGGTGTCGAGGTCGGGGGTGAGTTCGAAGGGGAGGTTGGCCTCACACAGGGCGAGCAGGCGCCCGGCGTGCTCGATGACGTGGGTGCCCGCGGTGCTCGCCGTCATGTCGGGGCCGTGCTCGGTCATGTAGGGCGCGCCGTCCAGGGCGGGGGTGTGGACCCAGCGGTTGCGGTACCACTCGGCGCGGCCCTCGTGCAGCCGGATGCCGTGGACCATGCCGCTGCCCTTGAACCAGTGGGTGGGGGTGACGCCGGGCTTGGGGTTGTGGCTGTTGCGGATCAGCCGGCCGCTCAGCTCGGGCGGAAGGGTGCCCTCGACGGTCAGTCCGGTGGCGGTCAGTTCGTCGGCGGCGGGGGTGTAGTGGCCCAGCAGGTAAGGCTTGTCAGTCATGATCGGGTCCTCTTGGTCTTCGGAGCGGCGATACGGCCGGAGCGGGGTTCAGGTGGTCAGGAGCGCTTTTCGGCACGGTTCTTGAGACAGGTGAGCCAGTCCTCCAGGGAGGTGCGCAGGGCGTGGCGGAGCTGGTCGGAGGCGGCGTCGACGGGGGCTCCGCTCCAGGACTCCTCGGTGTGGACGGTGACCCGGTCGCCGGTCTGCTCGAAGGTCCACACGTGGATGCCCTCGATACCGTTCGCGGGGCCGCCCCAGGCGATCCGGGTGCCGGGCACGAGCTCGTGGACGGTGGAGGTGATGTCCAGTCCGTGGGTGCGCCAGGTGAAGGAGGCGCCTTCGGCGAGCGGGCCCTCCAGGCGGGCCTGGTCGACATCGGTGTTCCAGACGGGCCAGTCGTCGATGCCGGTGTGCAGGGACCAGACGGTCTCCAGCGGGGCGTCGATCTCGATGGCCAGGCGGACGATGACGGGCGCGTTCTCGTCGATGGTGAGCACGGGTGGTTCCTCTCGGTCGGTGTACTGGTGGAGTGCGCGTTGGTCGGGTGGTCGGTGGCGGCCTCGGGCGGCCGGCCCGGGGAGCGGGCTGGTGTTCGGCAGCGGGGCCGCATGGGCCGCGGCGGGTCGGTGGGAGCGCCGACAGGGCGTGCCGGCCAGGACGGGCGTCGGAGAGTCCGACGCCGTCACGGATCTGCGGCAGCGCGACGTTCGCGATCGAGGTGGCGAGCAGGACGGTGAACCGGGCGCCGCTGCCGTGGCCGCGAGCGCGGCGCCGGGCCCGGCGGTGGCCCCGCAGTACTTCGTCACCGTGAACTCCCCCGCAGGGCGGGGAGGGTGCGGCTTCTCGTCAGACCACGAGGACGGGTGTCACGACGTCGTGGTGCGCCGGTCCGGGCCGATCGGCCGGCCGGCCGGGGACGTCGCCCCCGGCCGGGTGCGGTCTCCGGACCACGGCTGGTGCCCCGGGCTGTGGCAGGGTGCGGATCGAGATGAGGCACCTGCTCGGCCACTCCGAGGGCCGGCAGTTCCTTGCCGTTCGGTTCATGTGGACAGCCTCCCCGTGGGCGGTGTCCATTTTCTCGGCCACCTGCTGTCCAGCGCTGCTCACCGCTGTCCGGCGGCGGCCGGCCCCGCAGATCGGTGCCGTACGGCTTCGGCCGCCGTGGTCGGCTGCGGCACGCAGGGTCGCGGCGCGAGCTCCTGAGGAGTGGGAGTTGGGTATCGGGTCGCGGGCCGGCGCGCGGTACCAGATCTTGCCGGCCCTGTCGTTGCCGATACCCGTGACCGCAGGGGCTCCACCACAGGTCGGGCTGCTCCCCCACGGGGCTCGCCGCTGCCCACGGCCAACTGACAGCCCCAGGTCCGCGCGGCCGCGACGTAGGCGTCCGTGTCAAGGGTCTGCCGGTCGTCCTGGGCTCCGTCGCCCCAGCCATGGGCGGCGTCCGAGGACGGCCTGCCGTAGTCCCGGCCGCTGTAGTCGTCGTAGGCCAGGTGGCGCACCTGGAGAGCGCAGCGCCCCGGTTCCACCGGCCCGAACTCACCCCCGGGTGGTCGCGGCCGGCGGTTGACATACCCCCGCCGCACCATCCACCATGCTTTCACTAATCAAGTAGTGAAATGGTGGTGGGGTGGAGTTCCACATCGACCGTCGCAGCGGGGTCGCGACAAACCTGAAGATCGTCCAGCAGACCACACAGGAGCTCCGGCTCGGCCTGCTGATGCCGGGCGACCGGCTGCCGACGGCGAAGGACGTCTCCCTGCTCTGCGCGGTCGATCCGAACACGACCCTCAAGGCGTACCGGGGACGGGTGCGGGAGGGGTCGGTCCAACTCAGGCCCGGTCCCGGCACGTTCGTCTTGCGTCCGCCGGCCCGACCTCCGGGGGCCGCGAACTCGCCGCTGCGCAAGGAGCCGGTCTCCCGGGCGTGGCGGGCGGCCACGGCAGGGCTGGAGCGGGAGGACGTGACCGCGCTGGTCGACTCCGTCCTCGGGGAGGCGTACGCCTCCCCACCGGAGTCCGCCTCGGCGGCGGCCACCACCGCGGAAACCCCATACCGAGGAGCGGCGATGCATGAAGGTGCGGGTCAAAAAGTGTTCACGGGCGAGGCGGACGACGAGTCCGCCATCGAGGCGCGGGGGCTGGGCCGCAGGTACCGACGGGGTTGGGCGCTGCGGGACTGTTCGTTCCGGCTGCCGGCCGGCCGGATCTGCGGCCTGGTGGGCCCGAACGGGGCCGGTAAGACGACGCTGATGGCCATGGCCGGCAATCTGCTGGAGCCCACCGAGGGCAGTCTGCGGGTGTTCGGTTCCGCCCCGGCATCGGCGCAGGCAGGGGTGCGTACGGCGTTACTGTCCCAGGAGAAGCCGCTGTTCGGCCGCTTCACGGTGGCGGAGACCCTGCGCCTGGGCCGGGAGCTCAACCCCACCTGGGACCAGCGCGCCGCCGAGGACATCGTCCGGGCCGGCACCATACCCCTCGCCGCCAGGATCAACACCCTGTCGGGCGGGCAGCGGACCCGCGTCGCGTTCGCCCTGGCCTTCGGCAAGCGCCCCGACCTGCTGCTGCTCGACGAGCCGATGTCCGACCTCGATCCCCTGGTCCGCCACGAGCTGACGGGCACCCTGCTGGCCGAGGCGGCCGAGCGCGGCACCACCATCGTGATGTCCTCCCACATGCTCGCCGAGATCGAGACCGTCTGCGACTACCTCCTGGTCGTCTCCTCCGGCATGCTGCGGCTGGCCGGCGAGGTGGACAGGCTGCTCGACGCCCATGTCCTGCTCACCGGGCTGCACGACGGGGGCGGGCCGCCCGCCGACCTCGCCCAGCACACCGTCGTCGAGTACCGCACCAGCGGCCGCCAGGCCAGGGCCCTGATCCGCCACGGCGGTGTGGTCGACGCGCGCTGGCAGTGCGATGCCCCCACCCTTGAGGAACTCCTCCTCTCCTACCTTCGATCGCCCGACACACCGCCTCTGCTCACCGAGAGCGCCCAGGTCCGCGGGCTGGCCCGGGACGGGGCGGTGGCGGCATGAGCACCATGGCCGGCACCTCTCCCTCCCCCCGCCCGACCGGGGCCGCGACTGGGGCGCGCCGCCGTCCGGCGTTGCACGGCCTGTCCTGGCTGGTGTGGCGCCAGCACCGGGCAACGCTGCGGACCGTGCTGGCGCTGACCGTGGTGGGGGTCGCGTTCATCGCCTACCGGCGCGCCGGGATGATGGACCACCTGGCACGGTTCGACTGGCCCCACCCGACGGGTGACGAGTGGCGCAACGGCTTCGGTCCGTTCAGCGGTCAGCTGAACGACACCGGCTTCCAACTCGGGCTCGTCCCTGTGGTCCTGGGCGTCTTCCTCGGTGCTCCGCTGTTCGCGTCCGACCTGGAGACCGGCACCGCCAAACTCGTCACCGGGCAGTCCGTCAGCCGGATGCGCTGGCTGACCGCCAAGCTCGGACTGGCCCTGGCGGTGAGCGCGGTCGCCACCGTGGCGCTGTCGGCCGCCTTCACCTGGTGGTACCACCCCGTCAAGGCGACCTCCTCGGACTGGACGTCCGGCGCCGTGTTCGACGCCACCGGACCCGTCCCCGTCGCGCTGACCCTCTTCACCGTGACCGTCGGCGCCCTGATCGGGATGCTCCTGCGGCGCTCCCTGGCCGCCATGGTGGTCACCCTCGGCGCGGCCGTCGCCATCAAGGTGGCCTGGTCGGCGGTCCGGCTGCCGCTGGGCACCGCCACCACGGTCGTCACCCGCGACGGGGTCGGCACCGACGCCTTCCCGGAGCTCCCGACGGCCGCCTACACCCTGGACCAGTCCTTCGTGACCTCCTCCGGGAAGCTCCTCGGCTGGGGCACGTGCAGCAGCCCGACGGAGGCCGCGCGTGACGCCTGTGTGAGCCAGAAGGGCATCGTCGGTTGGTCGGTGGACTACCTCCCCGTCTCCCAGATGCCGGTCATGCAGTGGCTCGGCGCCGGGATCCTGCTGGCCCTGGCCGCCGCCGTCACCACGTTCGTCGTCCTCTGGGGACGCAAGCGCCTGCTCTGACCGCGGATTCGGCGCGATCCGGCAGGCCGTGGCCCGTCCGCGCAGGAGCGCGGGCGGGCCAGGCGGTGGTAAGGGCCTGCAACACGTCGGTTTCCTTGTCCCGCCGCCGGTCGGGCCGGGTGAGCATGAGGCGGGCGAGGCGGCGTGGGCCGATCACCGGGCGGTCCCCGTCGGCGCGGCCCCGGATGAGGTAGCGGTTGAGGAGGTTGAGGCCGGCGCTGTAGCTCAGTTCCTTGATTTCCTGGAACAGCCGGCGGACCGGGACGGCAGGGTCTCTCCTCTGCTCGACCGCACGCCCCACGCCGCCCTCGGCCACCGCGCACGGCCGGGACTCGCCGTCCACTCGGCCGGCAGGACGGCCGGTGTCCGGCGTCCGGCGTCCGGTGTCAGCCGTTGCGTTTGTGGCCGTTGAGTTCGATGTATCCGAGGTTGGCGATGAGGGCCGCGACGGTGGCGTAGTACCTGCTGTATCCCGGGGCGCCGATGGTGAATCCGTCACCGGCGGGATTGTTGAGCCGGGCGTAGACCCAGGCCGAGAGCTGGCCCCAGCTGGTTTCGAGGTCCGCGCCGAAGGCGCCGATCGGGGTCGACGAGCCGGACCTGATGTTCTGCCGCACCGTGTCGAAGATGTAGCCGAAGCGGGCCGCTTCGGCTGTCGCGCCGATGATGTCCACGAGGTAGGACCCGAGGGTCGTGGTGCCGGCCGCCGAACCGAGGAGCTCCTGGGTCCGGCGCAGCGTCAGCAGCCCGTTCTGAAGGTTCTGCGGGGTGAGCTGGCGACTCGCGCGGTTGCCGCCGCCGGGCAGGTTGGCGTAGCTGCCGTTCCACGGCAGCGGCTGGGCCTGCACGCCCAGGACCTGGTTGAAGGCGCCGGGGTAGCCGTCGGGGAAGACGTAGTGCCGGTTGCCGGTACCGTCGGGCTGTCCCGGCTGGTAGATCCCGGCCAGGTAGAGGGTGTTGGCCCAGTAGTACAGCGAGACGACGTACTGCCCGGCGTAGGTCACCCGGATCTGGATCAGCTGGTTGTAGGTCGTCGTGGTCTCGTCCAGGACCTGGTAGAAGTCGTGTCCGCTGACCCGGTGGACCTGATCGATCAGGTTCCAGTACCGGTCGTGGTGGCCTTGGCCGCCGTGTTCGAGGCCGCTGATGTCCCAGTCGATGACCGTCAGGGGACGGTCGGGGTCGGCGTGCGCGGCGGGCGCGGCCGTGCCCAGCATGCCCAGGGAGAGGGCGAGTGCCGCGAGGACGCCGGCGAGGCGCCGGCCTACCCGTTGCCACTGAATGACGTTGAACACGCAGAGCTCCTTGTCGATGCGCGGGTCGGACCCACCACGGCCTGCGGTGGGGTGGGACCACGGGCGGCGATCACGCCGAGATGGTGCGGGACCATCGGGGTGCCGCAGGGCCGGGGCCCGTACGGATGCCGGTCGGGGCCGTGTCGTCGGGAATGCGGAGGGCTGCGGCGGGTTCGGAAGCGCCGCGACGAGGGCGGGCACGGTCACGGCCCCGACGGGGGCCGGTCGGCGTCGAGGGCCTCGACCTCCGCCTCGAAGCCGGGGTTGGCGGGGGCGATGACGCGAAAGCTTGGCCCGGTCGTGGGTGATCCGGTGTTCCCAGGCCCACGGGGTTCACGGCCGTCAGCCCGCGCGCACCGGAGCCCGGCAGGTGGGCCACGTGTGAAGCAGCATGGCAGAGTGCCCGTTCCCCGGCGTTGCCCTGGCTGCCAACGGTTTGCTCCTGGCTGCTGGATCCACAGCCCCACCCCCGGCGGCCGACCCGGCACGGCCGGTGCCCGGCATGCCCCGGGAACCGGGCGGGGCGGGAAGGCCCGGCTGACACGGAGCGGCCGGACGAGGATGATGATTCGGGCAGGGGTGCGAAGGGGGAGACGGTGTGCTGGTCCTGGACACGAACGACCTACCGCGCGGCGACAGAATCGCGGCCTACCGTGCCGTGGCCATGGACGAGGGCGGGATCGACGCCGTCGAGGAGGAACAGCCCGAGGAGACGGTCTGGAGGCGGGTCGAAGTCTGGGGCATCGGGTCCCTCACCCTGTTCGACAGCCGGGGCACGGGCATCGGCATCACCCGCTCCCTCAGGCAGGCGCGACGGGACGCGCTGGAAGCCGTCGCGGTGGTGCTCCACGTCCGGGGCGACGGCGCCTTCGCCTCCAGCGACCATCAGCGCCGCCTCGCGCCCCACAGCCTGTCGCTCCTCCACATGCCCGACGGGTACGCCTACTCATGGTCCGGGACCGGGGGCACGCTGGCCTTCATGCTCGACACCGCAGGGCTCACCGTTCCGACGGACACCGTGCGGGCATCGGTCCCCCTCCTCCACCACAGCCCCGTCGGCACGCTCCTCGTGAACCACCTCCACGGCCTGCACACCATTGCCGACCGGCTCACTGGCGGCCCCGAGACCGAGGCCCTGGTCAACGCCACCACCGAACTCACCCGCGCATGGATCGCGTCCGTCGCCGGCGACGACCGCACGCGCCGCCGGACCGCGCAGGAAACCCTTCTCACACGCGTCCTGGCCTACGTCCGGCTGCACCTGCGAGAGCCGGACCTCACACCGCAGCGCGTCGCCCGGGTGCACAACACCTCCGTCAGAACTCTGTACCGGCTGTGCGGGAGCAGCGGGTTCAGCCTCGAACAATGGATCATCCGACGCCGCCTCGAAGGAGCTCGCAACGACCTGGCGGCACCGGTCCACCGCCACCGGACGATCGAATCCATCGGCCGGTCCTGGGGGTTCACGAACGCGGCACACTTCTCACGCCGTTTCAGCCGTACCTTCGGCGTGACACCCAGCCAATGGCGCCGGATCTCCCGGACCGGATGAGCGGCACGGGTCCGGGCCGCGGCCCCGGACCTCACCGCGCGATCGCTGCCTCTCCCCCCGCCGGTCGCCACCCCGCAGGGCACGGATCGGGGTACCGGTCGAGCAGTACAGGAGAGCACGAGGTGAGGTGTTCGCTGGCCTGGCCGACGAAGGCCATGTCGTCGTGGTCGTGCACGGCGTCTCGTCCCCGGCCCAACCGCTCAACCGCTGTCGCCGGGTGACCGTCGCGCGATGGGTGCAGATTCAGGCGGCTGCCCGTTCGCCGGTCTCTGCGGTGAACTCGTCGGGGTTGGCGTAGTCCGTCTCGCGCAGAATGAGGCCGTCGGGAGCGAGTTCGAAGAGCGCCATGTATTCGACCGAGTACTCGATCGGGTCGGTTCGGTTCTCGGGGAGAGCGATGTAGCCGGGGAAGTCCTGTTGCGGTGTTCCACTCGCCGTGAAGGTGACGGCTACCGCGTCCCCTTCAATGATGATCCTGTGGAGTTCGTAGTGCGTGTCCGGAGACGCTTTGTACCAGCCCTCCAGGTATTCGCGCAGTTCGGGGCGTCCCTGCAGCCGGGCTCCTGACGCGTGCTCTTCGAGGACGTCGTCTTCGGCGTAGGAGTCGACGGTCTCCTCCAGGTCCTCAAGATGGTTGTTGAACGCCTCGAACAACCGGGCGGTTGAGGATCTCGCGTCGGTTTGCCGGTTCTTCGTCATGACATCGTTCCTTTCGTGTCGGCCCCGTTGATGGCGTCCGCCGATCACGGCCAGCCCAGGGGTGGCGGTGACGCCTCCACCCCTGGGAGCACTGGCTCGGGCAGGGCCGACGGAAAGGGCGGCACCGCCGGGGCAAGCCGGTGCGAGGGCACCGTCAAGCCTGGCAATGCCGGCGGGACCGGCAACCCGGGACGACGTAACAACGGTGGTAGGGGCGGCGGGTCCGGCCCGGCTGCGGAGTTTCCCATCGACGGCTCTCTCCCCTCGGCGGGCGGTGTGGGAGGGACCGGCGCCGGCCGCGTCGGATCCGGCAGCGTGGGTGGAGCGGCGCCTGCTGAGGCCGGCGAGAAGGTCTCAGCAGGGATCGTGATTCTGACCTACTGACCACAGCGCTCTCGCCGCTTCCTCCTGGCATCGCAGGCCGACGCCACAGGTCAGCACGAGCATGGTCGGCGGGTGCGTGCGAGACCGACCGCCGCCCGCCGTTCCCCACCAACGCCGGAGTCCTGACAAACCCCGTGCCCCCAACCCGATTCCGTTGACGACCCCGCCTTGGGGCAGGCCCCGGCCTCCCCTCGGCGAGCCAACGACGTTCGGCACCTGTCGTGCCGCGAGACGGGTCAGGGGCGGGCCGCACTATCCCCTGGTGGCAGGCTCGGAGACCGGGGCCGCGCTCGGTGCGTGGGTGAGGTCGTAGGCGCTCTCCGCGTGCAAGTGGACGTCGACGCCTTCCTGCTCCACCTCGGGGCGGACCCGCAGGCCCATCGTCTTGTCGAGCGCCTTGGCGATCAGCCAGGTCACACAGAAGGAGTACGCCAGTACGGACACGGCCCCCATCGCCTGCTTGCCGAGGAGGGAGAAGCCGCCGCCGTAGAGCAGGCCGTCGACGGCGTTGGGGGCGTCCGCCGTGGCCAGGACGCCGACCAGCAGGGTGCCGGTGATGCCTCCGACGAGGTGGATACCCACGACATCGAGGGAGTCGTCGTAGCCGAACCTGTACTTCAGGCCGACAGCAAGGGCGCACACCGCGCCGCCGATGGCGCCGAGCGCGAGGGCGCCGAGCGGGGAGACCGCACCGCAGGACGGCGTGATCGCGACGAGGCCGGCGATCGCACCGGACGCGGCGCCGAGGCTGGTGGGGCGGCCGTAGCGGAGCTTCTCGACGAGGAGCCAGCCGAGCATCGCGGAGCAGGTGGCGGTGAAGGTGTTCAGCACGGCGACGGAGGCGGCGTTGCCGGAGGTCAGCGCGGAGCCGCCGTTGAAACCGAACCAGCCGAACCACAACAGGCCCGCGCCGAGCAGCACCAGGGGGAGGTTGTGCGGCCGCGCCTGGCCCCCCGTCTTCTGCCAGCCGATGCGTCTACCGAGGACGAGGATCACGGCCAGGGCCGCGGCGCCCGAATTGACGTGGACGGCGGTACCGCCCGCGAAGTCGACGGTGCCGAGCCTGTTGACGATCCAGCCGCCCACGACGTCCTTCCCGTCGAAGGCGAAGACCCAGTGGGCGACGGGCAGGTAGACCAGCGTCACCCAGATGCCGGTGAAGGCCATCCAGGCGCCGAACTTGATGCGGTCGGCGATCGCGCCGCATATCAGGGCGGCGGTGAGGGCCGCGAAGAGCGCCTGGAAGGCGGCGAAGACCGCAAGCGGGATGACCGCGTCCGGATCGTCCGCCGTCACCCCGCTCAGACCGACATACTCGGTGACGTCACCGAGGATCCCGGCGCCGCCGATCGAGTCACCGAAGGAGGCCGAGAAGCCGTAGAGCACCCAGATGCAGCCCACCAGGGCCACTGACCCGAAGGTCATCATGATCATGTTGAGGATGCTCTTCGCGGCGACCATGCCCCCGTAGAAGAGCGCGAGGCCCGGCACCATCAGACAGACGAGTGCCGTGCTCGCGAGCATCCAAGCGGTACTTCCGGTGTCCATGCGCACGCTCCACAGAGAAGTCCAGCAGAAGGAAACTACGTTTCACGGCAGTAGACACACGGTGCGTTACGAATCCCTCCGCGGCCGATTAAGGCCGGGTTTCAGTGCTGGGGACTGTCCCCGAAGGCCGTCACCGCCAGGAAGCGGATGGGCAGCTCGGCCAGCCGTTCCGGGCCGTGCGGGGCCTCGCCGTCGAACTGCAGCGCGTCGCCGGGGCGCAGGGTGTAGGTGGACTTCCCGTGGCCGTAGACCATGACACCTTCGAGCATGTAGATGATCTCGGTTCCGGCGTGCTGGAAGAGCGGGAAGACCTCGCTGGACTCGGTGAGGGTGATCAGCAGGGCGTCCATGCGCTTGTGAGCGCCCCGCAGGGAGCCGAGCTGGGCGTACTCGTGGCCGATGCGGGTGCCGCGCCGGACAATGCGGGCGCCGTGCCCGGCGGGGACGAAGACGGCCTCGCGTTCGTCGTCCATGCCGCGGAAGAGGGCGGTGACCGGGACGTCGAGACCGCGCGCGAGCCGGGAGAGCGTGGTGAGGCTGCACGCGGTCTGAGCGTTCTCGATCTTCGACAGCATGGCCTTGGAGATGCCGACCCGCCGCGCCATCTCACCGACCGACAGACCGGCCGCCTGCCGGTACCCGCGGGCCCGGATCGCGATGATGCGCTCCAGGGCCGTGTCGTCGGAGTCCGCTGCGGGTTCGGTGTGCTCGGCGCGCTCTGTCACCGACGCATCCTATTCTGTTCGAACCCCTACGCCGTGCGGTCCAGGCGGAAGCGGGGGTGGGGCCGTGCGCGGCCGGTGGCGAGGTCGGCGGCCATCGCGCCGATGACCGGGGCGAACTTCGCGCCGTGGCCGGAGCACGCGGAAACGATGACGAGGGGGCCGTGGCGGTCGAGGACGAACTCGTCGTCAACGGTGGTGGTGTAGAGGCAGGTCGTCCCGGCGACCGGGTCGGGGTCGAGGCCCGGGAGCCGGTCATGGACGAATGCGCTCACACGGATCCGCGACGACGGGTCAACGATGCCGGTACGGGTGGTTGCCGTGGTGGGGGTGCCGCGGTCGTGTTCGGCGACCTTGACCGCGGGGAGGGCGCCGCCGTCGGCGCCGGAGGGCAGGCCGAAGACCTGCATCGACGCGTCCTTGCAAACCAGGACCGGCCAGGCCACGGACGGCTCCCGTTGCCGGAAGTGGAAGACCTGCTGCTGGGTCACCTTGAGCGGCGGCAGCGTGACGGGCAGTTCGAGGCCGGGCAGCCACGCACCGGCGGCTACGACCACGGTGTCGCAGGTGAACTCACGTCCGTCGTCCGTACGCAGCACCACCGCGCCCGGTACGTCGATGCCCGTGACGCGTACGCCGGACCAGATGTCCGCACCGTGCTCGGTCGCCCTGCGCACACACGCCGCGACGGTCCGGTCGGCGTCGATGACACCTGCGTCCGGGTGGTACAGCGCCGGGCCCGTGAAGCGGATGGAGGGCCAGCGTTCCGCGGCGGCCGGCGCACCGAGTACCTCGCAGCGCACTCCGGCCGCGCCCAGCGCGGTGGCCAGGCTCTCCAGGTCACGTCGCTCCCCGAAGTCGAGGCCACCGGTGGTGCGCAGCAGTGGAGTTGCGCTGTCGTGCTCCAGTTCGCACCACTGCTCGGCCGCCTTGCCGGTCAGGCCGACGTAGAAGGGGTCGGCGTAGGCGCGTCGGAAGATCCGGGAGCTGCCGTGTGAACTGCCGTGCCGGTGGCCGATGTCGTACGCCTCGATCAGGGTGACCTCGTGGCCGCGGCGGGCCAGTTGCCAGGCGGTGGCGGCGCCCATCAGGCCTGCGCCGACGACGGCGATCACAGGCCCTCCCCGGGGATCCATCGGGTGCCGACGAGCGGGACGCGGGCCATGGCGGCGGACTCGATGGTGAGGGCGACCAGGTCCTCGGGTTCGAGGTGGAGGAGGTGTGCCTTGCCGCAGGCGCGGGCGAGGGTCTGGGCCTCCATCGTCATCACGCGGAGGTAGTTCGCAAGTCGCCGACCGGCCTCCACGGGGTCGAGGCGGGCGGAGAGTTCCTCGTCCTGGGTGGAGATGCCGGCGGGGTCGCGGCCGTCCTGGTAGTCGTCGTAGTAGCCTGCGGCGGAGCCGAGCCGACGGTACTCGGCGTCGTACTTCGGGTGGTTGTCGCCCAGGGCGATCAGGGCGGCCGTGCCGATGGCGACGGCGTCCGCGCCCAGGGCGAGCGCCTTCGCCAGGTCGGCGCCGCTGCGGATGCCGCCGGAGACGATCAGCTGGACCTCACGGTGGGCACCCAACTCCTGCAGTGCCCGTACGGCTTGGGGCAGGGCGGCCAGGGTGGGGATGCCGACGTGTTCGATGAAGACGTCCTGAGTGGCGGCCGTGCCGCCCTGCATGCCGTCCACGACCACGACATCGGCACCGGCCTGGACCGCGAGCCTGACGTCGTAGTACGTCCGGGCCGCGCCCACCTTCACGTAGACCGGCTTCTCCCAGTCGGTGATCTCGCGCAGTTCGAGGATCTTGATGGCGAGGTCGTCGGGGCCGGTCCAGTCGGGGTGGCGGCAAGCGCTGCGCTGGTCGATGCCGACGGGCAGCGTCCGCATGCCGGCGACCCGTTCGGTGACCTTCTGGCCGAGCAGCATGCCCCCGCCACCGGGCTTGGCGCCTTGGCCGAGGACGACTTCGATGGCGTCGGCGGCGCGCAGGTCGTCGGGGTTCATACCGTACCGGGACGGCAGGTACTGGTAGACGAGGTGCTGGGAATGGCCGCGTTCCTCCGGGGTCATGCCGCCGTCACCGGTGGTCGTCGAGGTGCCCACCTCGCTGGCGCCACGGCCGAGCGCCTCCTTGGCCTGGGCGGACAGCGCCCCGAAGCTCATGCCGGCGATGGTGACGGGTGTCTTCAGCCGCAGCGGGTGCGAGGCGTGCCGGGTGCCGAGGGCGACGTCCGTGCCACAGCTCTCGCGGTAGCCCTCCAGCGGGTAGCGGGACATGGACGCGCCGAGCAGCAGCAGATCGTCGAAGTGCGGAACTCTGCGCTTGGCGCCTCCGCCGCGGATGGCGTAGACGCCGGTCTCGGCGGCACGCTGGATGGCGTGGATGGTGGCGCGATCGAAGGTCGCGGACTCGCGAAGGCCGTGTGATGCGGGTTCCATGCTCCTCGAACTCCCTCAGTACGATGCCGTGTTGTCGACCTTGAAGTGGTACAGCTCGCGGGCCGATCCGTACCGGCGGAAGTCGGCCGGATCCTCGCCCCGCCCGGCCGCGCCGAGCAACTCGGCCAGTTCGGCCTGGTGTTCGGGCCGCATCTCTTTCTCCACACAGTCCGCGCCCAGTGACCTGACCGTCCCGCGGACGTAGATGCGCGCCTCGTAGAGGGAGTCCCCCAGGGCGTCTCCCGCGTCGCCGCAGACCACCAACCGCCCGGCCTGGCCCATGAACGCGCTCATGTGGCCGACGTTTCCGCCCACCACGATGTCCACACCCTTCATGGAGATCCCGCACCGGGCGGAGGCGTCCTCGTCGATCACCAGGAGGCCGCCGTGGGCGGTCGCGCCGGCGGACTGGGAGGCGTTGCCGCGCACACGCACCGTGCCGGACATCATGTTCTCGGCGACGCCGGTCCCGGCGTTCCCGTGGACGGTGACGGTGGCCCGCTGGTTCATTCCCGCGCAGTAGTAACCGACGTGGCCTTCGACGTCCACGACGAGTTCCTCCCGGATTCCGCAGGCCACG
This sequence comes from Streptomyces sp. BE20, assembly GCF_036322525.1. Taxonomy (NCBI): domain Bacteria; kingdom Bacillati; phylum Actinomycetota; class Actinomycetes; order Kitasatosporales; family Streptomycetaceae; genus Streptomyces; species Streptomyces sp. BE20. Next base: position 34,400 of record NZ_JAQYWW010000425.1, read on the forward strand.
GCGTGGGCGCCACGCGGATTGAGGATGCGCCAGGCCGTGGCCGAGGGCGTGTGCAGAGCCCGGTTGAGCTCGCGCACCGGGGTCTCGGCCAGATCGATCAGCGTTGCCATACGTACACCTCTTCCGGCTCGGGTTCGAAGATGCGGGCGTTCTCGATGCCCGGCAGGACGTCCAGGGCCCGGTACTCGGAGGCCATCGCGACCCACCCGTCGGTCTCGGCGACGAGGGCCGGCTTGCAGGCGATGGCGTCGCGGACGACGGCGAAGGAGTCGCTCGTGGACACCAGCAGGGTGTAGAAGCCGTCGAACCGCTCGCACAGCAGCCGCAGCGCCTCTTCGAGGTCGGCGCCTTCCGAGAGCTGGTGCGCGATGAAGCGGGCACCGACCTCGGAGTCGTTCTCGCTGTCGAACTCCATGCCTCGGGCGCGCAGTTCACGGCGGATGGTGGCGTGGTTGGCGAAGGAGCCGTTGTGCACCAGGCACTGGCCGGGGCTGACCGAGAACGGGTGGGCCCCCTCGGGCGTCACGGCGGACTCGGTGGCCATCCGGGTGTGGCCGATGCCCTGCCGGCCGGTGACCGACGCGAGCCCGAAGGACTCGGCCAGTTCCACGGGGTTCCCGGTGCCTTTGAGTACGGCCATTCCGATGCCGGAGCCGATGACGGTCGCCCGCGGCAGCGCGTCCGCGACGGCCGCGAGCAGCCCGGCGACGGGGAGGTCCGCGTGAACGACCGTGGTGGCGTCGGCCGCGAGGGCCACGGCGCCCGGCAGTGCGGCCCGCGCGTCGGCCGGCGTGACGCCGAGCAGCGAGACGACGGCCCGGCCCGGCGGGGACAGGCGCGGGTCACCGTAGACCGCGACACCGGCCGAGTCCCGCCCGCGTTCGACGACCTGTCCCAGCATCGCGGTCAGGAGCTCACCGAGCCGGGGTTCGAGCGAGGGCTCGCGCAGATGGAGCCCCACGATTCCGCACATCTCAAATCCCTTCAGAGAACGGCGAAGCGGACGACGTTCGGGGACCGGTCAGAAGGCCGTCAGATAGCGGTCGAGCTCCCAGGGGCCGACCGTGGCGTGCCAGTCGAAGAACTCCTCGCGCTTGAGATCGGCGAAGTACCGGCTCACGCCGCTCCCGGCCACGTCCAGGGCGCCGCTGACCACGTCATCGGCCTGGAGCGCCTCCACGGCGTGCAGCAGGGTCGGCGGGAGCTCGGGCCCCTCCCCGCCCGCGCCCGGCTCGCCGGGGTCGAGGCCTCGGTCGATGCCGTCGAGGCCGGCGGCCAGGGCGACCGCGGCGGCGAGGTAGGGATTGGCAGCGCCGTCCCCGCCGCGCAGCTCGATGCGATTGCCGTCGGGGACCCGCACGAAGCGGGTGCGGTCGTTACCGCCGTACCCCGCGATGCGCGGTGACCAGCTGGCACCCGAGCGGGTGGCCACCGCGCCGGTGCGCTTGTAGGAGTTGACCGTCGGCGCGATGACGGCCTGCAGGGCCCGCGCGTGCTCGACGATCCCGGCGACGAAGGAGTAGGCGAGCGGAGAGAGGCCGAGGCCACGCCCGTCGGTGGCGTCGGGGAACGCGGGGTCGTCACCCCGCCAGAGCGACAGGTGCAGGTGCATGCCGGTGCCGGTGCGGTCGGCGAACGGTTTCGGCATGAACGTGGCGGTCATGCCGCGCTGTTCGGCCAGGACCGACACCAGGTACCGCATGGTGATGACCCGGTCGGCGGTGGTGAGGGCGTCGGCATGCCGGAAGTTCTGCTCGAACTGGCCGTTGCCGTCCTCGTGGTCGTTGGCGTAGTTGCCCCAGCCGAGGGCGTTCATGGCCGAGGACACGGCGGTGAGATGGTCGTACATCCGGGTGAGCCCGTGTGCGTCATAGCAGGGCCGGACGGCCGTGTCCCTGGCATCGGCGACGCTCAGCACGCCGTGCGCGTCCCGGTTCACCAGGAAGTACTCGACCTCCGCCCCCACCGAGAGGGACAGCCCCCGCCCCGCGGCCCGCTCCACCAGCCTGCGCAGGATGACCCGCGGAGCGTACGGCCAGGGCTCCCCCTCCACATGCGGATCGCAGTGGACCAGGGCCAGACCGGGCTTGACGAACGGAACGGGCGTGTAGGAGGAGGGATCCGGCCGTGCGACGACATCGGGATCGCCGGGCTGCTGGCCGAGCGCACCGGCCGCGTATCCGGCGAAACCGACGCCCGCGTCCCGGAGTTCCTCCACTGCCTGGGACGGGACGAGCTTGGCGCACGGCTTTCCGGTCAGGTCGACGAAGACGGCGAGCACGAACTCGATGCCGTCGGCACGGACAAGCTCGGCGAGATCGGGGACGGCGGTCGCCATGGGTCCTCCCGGAGTCTACTGCGGTGAATCACCGTTGCCTACCAGTAGACGACCCTGGCATTACGGGGGGATTTCCGCCATGGAAGCTCCCTGTAAGCCCGAAGCCGGACGTTCCAACCCTGCGCGGACGGCCGCCGGGGCAACTGCACGGCCTCCGCGGCCGGGTCGTCACAGTTGCCCGACGAACGACCTTCCGGCCGTGGGAGAACCGAAGGACCGAGCCACGGAGCGTCGCGCTCGCGCTCACCCGGGCATCGCCGGCCGGCGCCGCTCCGGGGCCGCACCCGCCCGGCAACGGTGCGCGGCCGCTCCCGTGCCGGCGGGCCAACCGGATGCCACTCCACCGGTACATCCCTCTACCTCGGCGCCCCGAGCACTACCCCGGCGCTGCCTGAGCCGACCGCGCGGACAGCTCCGACCACCTCCAGTCAAGACCTTCAAGGCGGTAGCGCCCAAGATCAAGGCCCGCTTCCCGGGCACGATGATCCACGCCGACAGCTGGGACGGTTGGAGGAGCGTCTGGGGCCAGGCCATCACCACCGACCCGGCGGGCCTGCCCTACGCTGGTTCGTCACGAAGGTGAAGTACGAGGTGCTGTTGGCGAAGCTGCCGAAGGCGACCAGGTGCACGTCCTGCGGGCCGGCCGACGCGGGGTCGGCCGGCGCGGTCTCCGCGACCGGCACGGCCGGAGCCGGGACCAGCCCGGCCTTCAGCCGCACCGGTTGGTTCGGGTTCAGAGCCACCACGGTGAAACCGGCGTTCCTCAGCAGCCTGGTCAGCCCACGGGCGTTCGTGTGCCCATCGGTGTCGTCCAGCACTGCCGCGATCAGCCCCGGGTGGAAGAGCGAGTGCGCCACCGCGGTGGTGCCGGTCAGGGCGGCCCCGTGCCGGGCCGCACCCCGCATATGAGTACCATGCGGGGCACCCGCCGAACAACGCGGCGCCCTTCCAAGGGGCTGCGGAGCGGGCCCCTGGCCCGCTCCGCAGCGGCGTCCCGCTCGGCGTCAGCCGGTGGGGACGTTGACCTGGACCTCGGCCAGGGTGAGGTAGTTGGTGCCGGCGAGCTGGATCCGGACGTACCGCCCGTCAGCACCCACCGGAACGGTCAGCTTCTTCGGTGCGCTGCCAGCGACATAAATCGTCCTGACCGTGGGATCGGCCTTGATGGCGTCGAGGCTGCGTCCGGTGAGATCGGTGGGCGACACCATGACGTAGAGGTTTGCGAGACGATTGGGGCCCCCGTCCGTCCGGTTGAAGACCTCCACGGACCGGATCGGACGCCGCACGCCGAGGTCGGTCTGCCACCAGGGCTGCGCCTCCGAGGTGGTGGCGCTGAGGCTCGCGGTGGTGGAGACGCTCAGGTCTCCGTCCACCGCCAGGCCCGCCAGGTGGGGCCCGACCACCGTCGTATTGGTGGAGGACTGGGTGGCGGGCTTGCCCAGCGCCGCGTTGACGGTGGCCTTCACCGGCGCGCCGTACTGCCTGTCGGTGAAGACGGTCTTCCACTGCTGGTCGGCGAACCACTTGTGCACGTCGGCGCTGTAGTGCTTCGTGTCGGTGAAGATCCCGAAGTTCGGCGCGTTGGTGGGCTGGTAGAGAAGCGTACCGGCCGCCGAGGTGGCGTTGGCGGCGTCGAGCAGCTTGTAGGGGCCGGACGCGGAGATGGCTGTCAGCGCCTGTGTGGCGTGCTCCGTGGACGCCAGGTTGTAGGCCTTCGAACGCGGACGGTAGAGGAAGAACGGGGCTGCGGTGTCGCCGGTGATCGTTCGCAGCGGGTCGAAGACCTTGAGGAACGCCTGCTGGATGTGGCTGGTGCTGATGGTCGACGCGTTGCCCGCCTCGGCCTCCCACTGGTTCCAGTGGATACCGATGACGCGCGGTTGCTTGCCGGCGGCCTGCAGGGCCCGCAGACCGTTGGTGATCGTGTTCATCGCCAGCGGGAACAGGGCCTCGACGTCGCTCGGGTCACGGCCCGGCCACCACCGGGTGTTCGGGCCGTAGTCCGTGTCGGTGTCCTGGATGCCCTGGCTGCCCCAGGCGATGTGGATCACGTTGAGGTCGGGCAGCGTCGTGCCCCCCTCCGTGGCGCGCTGCCAGCGCAGTGCGGTCGCCGACGCGACGTTGTAGTTGAGGCCCCCTACGTGCTCCTGGCCGAGGTTGTTGCCGACGCAGGTGTACTGCGACCAGGTGGCACTCGTCGCCCCGGCCACCCGGTTGTTCGTCCGGTTCAGCCCCTTGACGCGGTTGAGGGACTGGCACTTCGCGCTGTCGGCGGCGTCCAAGGGTGCACCCCACCCCTCCGCATTGCTCTGCCCGAGCACGATCAGCACCGGCGCGTCATTCGCGCCGTACGGGTTCGGGACGGTCTCCGCCGCCGACAGCGCGGGGAACACCGCGGCGGATCCCGCCAGCAGGGCGAGCGCGGCCACGAGCGAGGTGACCGGGCGGACGGGGGTGGGGGCGGTGCGCCTGAAGGGCGCCCGGAAGGCGGGTCTTCTGAACATGGGTGGATGCTCCTTGCAGCGTGTCCAGCGGGGTGGTCGTCGGGCCGTTGTGGGGGCATGCGAAGGGGTGGCCGTGGCGCGGTCCTGCCGGCGTGTGGGATTTGGTGGAGCCGTTGCCGCCGGCGGTGTGGATTCGTCAGAGGGACGGTGGGCCGGCAGACCCGGACGGCGCGGACGTGATGGTGTCCACGTGCCGGCCGCCGGGTGCGTGCGGTGATGAGTCGTGCGTCGCCCGTCGGCAGAGCCGGCTGGCACGGCGCGAACCGGGCGCCTCCATGACCGTTCGTCACGACCCCTGGACACCAGGGGCTCGATCGAGGAGTCGGCCGGTCGAGGGGCCCACCCTGACGTGAAGGTTCTCGACGAGACTGGTGGGTTCCCCGGTGGTGGTGACCGGGCGTCAGTAGAGAGCCCTCTCTCATGAACAGGGCCGGTCGACACCCGCGAACGCGTCGCCGAAGTACTCGGAATCGAGGGGCTCGAACACGGTGAGCACATGACACCCCTGGAGCGGGACCACCGTCAAGAGGTGGAGCCGCCGAGATCTCCTAGTGGCCTGGACCATTCCGCGCGCCGGTGAGCGAACCCTGGGGCCCGATTCCGTTCGACCGTTCGGCGCACCGCTCACCGCAGACCACGACCGCTCACCGCACACTCCGACGCGACGGCTAGCGGTGCGCGCCTGCACGAGGTTGGACGCGCCGCAGGGGCGAGTGCCGGATCTCCATCTCCGCCCAGGACGCCGGCGCCGAGGCGGTGGTGACCATCGAGGACGACGGGGTCGGCATGGACCCGGCCGAACTGCGGCGCATCCTGGCCGGGGAGGTGGGCGGGATGTCGGGCATCGGTCTGGGCACCGTCGACGAACGCCTGCGGTGGGTCTACGGCGACGGTCACGGGTGGTCATCGAGACGGCGTTCGGGGCGGGCAAAAGGTCACGGTCCGGTGCCCGAAGTTCCGGGCAGGTGTGCACCGGGTGGCCCGAAGCGGCGTCTGGCCGTGATCGGACTGCCGGCCAGGCAAGGTGCGGGGGTTTCTCCCCGGGTGGGATCGGCCGCACCGCGGGTGACGCCCCGGCCCCGGCCGCGACCGCGCCGGCCGCGCAGCGGCGGAGCCGTGACGGACGCGGGACGCACCATGCCCCACACTCTGCGCTCGCTGGAAGTCACGGACGAGATCACCGCCGAGGCCACCGTCCTGACCGGGTTCGACCAGGACCTCGCCGCCGAGGCCACCCGCACCACGGCCACCCGCACCACGACAAACAACGAGCCCGCGGCAAAACCCACACCCAGGCACTCCTTCGCCTCGCCCGCCAACGCATCAGCGTCCTGTTCGCCATGCTCCGCGCACGCACCCTCTACGAGTCCCGGACCCCAACCGTCACCCTCGCCGCATAACCACCCCAAACAGAACCAAAACCGACACCACGTCCAGCGCGCCGTCCCTGACCTAAGGACATCGAGGCACCCCCCGAACCACCCACCCCGGCCCTCACCCCACCCAAACACCCGCCGCCCGACCGCCCGACCGCCCTCCGAACGACCCGCTCAGGGCCTCGGTCGGCGGGCACGCGATCGGGACGTGGCTCTCCGAGCCGCGGGCAGCGGCCCAGGTGCGGACGGGCGAGCCGGGTCCGCTCACGGCGGAGCGGCGCCGCGCGTCGGAGGAGATCGCCCCCTTCCGGAGTAGCCTGAAACCGTCGGCCGCCCTGTCAGCGAGCCCCGGTCACCAGCGGTGCTCGAGGCGCTTCTCTCCGGAGGTGTCGTGGCTTCCCCCCGAGCACTGGCCCTGACTCTCTGCCTCGGCCTCGTGGCGCTCGGCGGCGCCGGCTGCGGAAGTGAGGGCCCGCCCGCGCCGGTGGCGCCGAAGGTGGCGGCCTCCGCCGCCGAGGTCGGCGGCATGGACGCACTCATCCGGGCGGCGCAGCAGGAAGGGGTTCTGACCGCCACCACGCTGCTGCGGCACTGGGCGAACTACGGGGGTCTGATCGACGGGTTCGAGGAGAAGTACGGGATCAAGGTCACCGTCGACAATCCCAACGGTGACAGTCAGGACGAGATCGACGACATGAAGCGCTACCGCGGTCAGGAGCGGGCGCCCGACGTGCTCGACCTCGGGGACTCCTTCGCCGTGGCCGCCGCCGAGGAGGGTCTGCTGGCGCCCTACCGGGTCGCCGCCTACGGGCAGATCGCGGCGAACCAGAAGGACCCGCAGGCCCGCTGGTACAACAGCTACGGCGGGTACGTGTCGATCGGCTGTGACGCGGCGCGGGTCAGGACCTGTCCGGTCTCCTTCGCCGAGCTGCTCAAGCCGGAGTACAAGGGCATGGTCGCGCTGAACGGCGGCAGTCCCAACACCGCCGGTTCGGCGTTCGCCGGCGTGTACGCCGCGGCTCTCGCCAACGGCGGCTCGTTCGACGACATCAAACCGGGCATCGACTTCTTCGGCCGGCTCGCCGCGGTCGGCAACCTCAACACCGGCAACCCCGTACCGGAGTCGATCGTCAAGGGCGAAACTTCGATCTCCATCAACTGGGACTACCTCAACCTGCAGCACGTCGACGCCCTGCGCGGCCAAGGAGTGGACTGGAGGGTCTCCATCCCCTTCGACGGCAGCTTCTCCCAGTACTACGCGCAGGCGATCAACAAGGACGCCCCACACCCGGCGGCGGCCCGGCTGTGGGAGGAGTACCTCGCCAGCCCCGAGGGCCAGAACCTACGACTCGTGGGATTCGCCCGCCCCGCACAGATGGCCGCCATGGCCAAGGACGGCACCCTCGACACGAACCTCGCCGCCATGCTGCCGACCGTGGAGGGCACACCGTCCTTCCCCGACCCGGCACAGCTGGAGAAGGCCCGCAACGTCGTCAAGGAGAACTGGGACAAGACCGTCCCGCCGCAGCCCGCCCCGTCCTCCTGACATCGCAGACCTCCCGTTCCGGGCACGGGTAGCCCAGGACGCACCAGCGGTCGTCGGGATGTCCCCCGGGTCGCGATCGCCCCGGTCGTCCGCGTCATCCGTGTCCTGGAACGCATGGTCCCCGACCACGGCCTGCTCTTCGACCGCCGCGCCCACAACCCCGGCCCCGCCGGCGGCGGCGAGACCGGCACCGTCAAGCTCGACGCCATGGCGATCCGCATCACCGACTTCATCGCCTGGGCCAACGCCGAACGGGTCATTCCAAGGTCGGGTGGGTGACTCGGTCGGACAGCGTCAGGCGGAGTCCGTCGGGGCAGATCGCGGTGTGCAGTTTGGTCCGGACCACGGTGCCGGGCAGGTGGCCGAGCTGCCACCGGCGGACGATGGAGGCCACGGCAACCGCGGCTTGGGTGGTGGCGAGGGAGTCGGCGATGCACTTGCGGGCTCCTGCTCCGAACGGGAGCGAGGCGTGGAGCGGGGTGGGTGTCAGCCAGCGGTCGGGGTCGAACGCCTCCGGTTCGGTGTAGAGGGTGGGGAGGTGATGGATGAGGTAGGGGCTGTAGATGATGGTGGTTCCTGCGGGGATCCGGTACTTTCCGAGCTCGGTGTCGGCCCGGGCTACCCGGGTGAAGATCCAGCCGGGCGGGTGTAGGCGAAGCGTTTCGGAAACCGTCCGCCCCAGCAGATCGAGCCGTGCGACCTCCTCGACGGCGGGAACGGTGCCGGCGAGGGAACGGACTTCCGCGTATACGCGATGTTGGACGTGTGGGTTGAGGGCCAGCTCGTGCAGGACCCATGAGATCGTTGCGGCGGTGCTCTCGGTCGCTCCGAGGATCACGGTCATCATCTGGTCGACGACCTCCTGGACCGAGAACCGGTCCCCGTGGGTCTCGTCTTCCGCTCCCAGAAGCACGGAGAGCAGGTCTCCGGTCCCTGCCCCGGTCCCGGCTGCCTGTCGGTGCCGGATGATCCGGGTGGCGTTGCTCTCCAGGCGTGCGCGCGACCTCCAGTACCGGCGGTTTCCCGGGAGGGGCAGACGGGCGAGGGACGCCGGCAGCACGGTGCGCAGGGTGAAGCCGGCCAGGATGTTGGCCACGTCCTCGCGCAGCTCTTCGAACGTCTCGTTCGGCAATGAGCCGCCGAACAACGAGGCGACCGCGGTCCGTGCGGAGAGCCGCATCATCTCCGGGAACACGTCGAGGACGTTCTCCTCGGACCAGGAGGACTGGGCGCCGGCTACCTGGTCGGACATGATCTGCGCGTACAGGGGGAGCCGGGCGTGGTGGAACGCGGGCTGGAGCAGGCGCCGCTGCCGGCGGTGCTCGCTGTAGGGGCAGCTCGCCACGCCGTTCCCGGTGACCTCGCGGACCCGCTCGTAGAAGATGCCGCCCTTGTCGAAGGTCCGGTCGTTGACGAGGACCTGGTGGGTGAGCTCCGGATCGCAGACCAGTGCCCCCTTCAGCCCGCCGATCCTCACCCATGCCACGCCCTGCTCGGCTGGCAGAGAGCGCAGGAAGCCGAGGGTGTCGCGCAGGATGGGCAGTGCGTGGCCGATCACGGGCATGGCGCCCGGAGCGTCCTCGATCGTGCCGTTGTCCTTCATGGGATTCTTCCTCCGGTTGTCCGCGTGTTCTGCGGGACGTGGCCGCCCAGGTGCTTCCTGGGAGGCCGGGTCGCGGGAGCGCGCGGCTTTGCGATCGTCCGTCGCGGTCGGGTGCCCGTCTGGGGCGCCTTCGGATCTCGTGGCCTGTCGCCTTCGGTTCTGCGTCGACTCCTGCCGCGCGGCTTCCTCCGGGAACGGTGCAGCCAGCTGGTGCCGGCGGCCTCGGCGTGAGTGCCTGATTCGGCGTTGTCCTTCAAACAGGTCGCGTTCGCAGGGCGGCTGTGAGGGTCCAGTCGGGCCGCCGGTCCGTCACCCCGGAGCCCGGGATGTAGTCGGCGGTGTCCACGTAGCGGGGGGTGGTCAGCGGGTAGTCCCAGTTGCCGCGCACGAGGTGGCGGTAGCCCTCGACGACCCGCGCGACGTCCTCTGCCGCCTGACGCGTGTTCCCGGGAAGCATCCGCAGCTGGCCGGGGACGGCGGCGAGTGCCGCCTCGAACTGGTCCAGAAGACCGTCGGCGAGGGTGTTGACGACATCGGCGGCCTTGTCCGCGCCGCAGCCCAGCCACTTCTGGGCCATCAGGACGGCGTTGTGCGGGTAGCCGAGGGCCCTCTCCTTCTCGAAGGAGCACACGTCGTTGTAGATGCCCACCCACTCGGCGGCGAGGTTGCGGGCCCGCCGCATCGCGGGAAGGAAGCGCACCGGGGTGGGGAGGTCTATGTCCCGGACGTACTCCACGAAGTACAGGAAGTTCAGTTCCCCGACGCTGTACCTCCGGTGCACGAGGTAGTCGTGCAGGGGCATCAGGCGTCCCGCACGGCTCGCCCTGATCTCGATCGGGTACCGCTCGATCCAGCGGACGTTCTCCTCGGCCAGCAGCCGGCGCCAGGCCGGGGAGCGCCCGGCGCCGAGGTCGCTCAGAACATCCACCATCGCGTGGGCAGCGACGCTGCGGGGGGCACGTTCTCCCAGGCTGACGGCGATCAGTTCGGCCGTGTACGCCACCACCGCCATGGCGGGCGAGGCGCCGTACTCCGGCAGGGGCATGCGGCACAGGGGGTAGGGAGCTTCGATCACTGGGGCCCTCCCGGAGCACTGTGCGAGATGCCAAGGTTCGGCGGGGGGGTGACGATTCATGGACCGCACGGCCGCAGTCCCTCGCGAACGAGCACTGACTGCCCCGGAGTCCGGCAGCGGATTCCATGCCACGAGGGGCGCACGGGGGCACTCCGTCGCGGCGGCATGCGTTCCCCCTGTTCGCGGCGGGCCACCGGTGCGGCACTCAAAGCCGTGGCCGGCTCCTCAACCCGAGCCGACCGCCGCGCGGGACCGAAGGGGGCTGTCCGCCGGAGCGGGCACGCCAAGAGGGGGTGTTCTCGTACAGCTGCGGCGGACGGACGCGTGGCGCTCTGTGACCGGTCCTTTCCCGGAGGAGGCGGAGGAGCGGGACCGCGTACGGCCGCTGGTGCAGCGCGGCGAGGGCTCGTACCGGAGTTGGAACTGCGTGGGTGCTTTGCCGGGTCCGGGGCGGGTGCGTGGGATATCCGCCGGAGCGGGGAAGGCTCATCAGAGTTGCCGGCAGTAGACGGTGACCGGGAGAGGGGTGCACCCGAGCTTTTCGTACAGGGCTCTGGCAGGGGCGTGGAAGGGGTCTCCTCCGGTACTGATCTCGACCACCTCGGCTCCGAGGGTTCGCATCTGGTCGAAGGCGTGTTCGCACAGGGCGGCGCCAACATGGTGCCGGCGATGTTCGGCTGGGACGGCGAGGATGGTGACGCTGCCGTCCCCGCGGGCCGGGTCGACGCTCCACGCGATGTAGCCCGCGATGCTGTCCTCGGCCTCGGCGACCGCGACGTACGCGTGGCGCTCGGGTGAGTGGAGCTTGGCGACCTGTTCGCGGTATTCGTCGCGCCGGTCGCGGATCTCGCTCCGGTGCCGTTGATCCGTCTTGCCCTGCCAGGCGTAGTCCGCCCACGCGGCGGCGGGCACCTTCACCCGCCGAGCCACGTACTCCCCACCGCAGTCAGCCTTCGACAAGGGCGTCGAGCACGGCGCGTTCGACGAGGGGGGCGGCGTTGATGTGTTCCCTGGCGTTGGGGTGGAGCAGTGTGGCGCGTTTGCCGATGGCGGCGCAGTCGAACGGCAGGCCACCGGGCGGCTGGGTCGGCCAGTAGGGTGCGGCGTCGCCGCAGATTCCTTCGATCCACTGGGTGTCCTCGGGTTGGCACACGTCGTGGCCGATGCTGGAGGTGTAGAGGTCGACGTAGCGGTCGCCGTGCGTCGCCGCCTCCCGGTGAATGATCTTGTTCAGGGCCTTCAGGGTGTCGTCGCGCAGCCAGTCGATGTCGGCGGGGCTGATCGGGCCGACCTGCGTCGGGCCGCCGCCGCAGGCGCTGCCGCGCTCCGGCAGGATGGCCGGGTAGCCGACCGTGATGACCTCGGCGTGCGGTGCGGCGTGGTGGATCGCGTCGAGCATCCGACCGTACTCGTCGCGGATCCTGGAGAGTTTGGCGTCGATGCCCTCCACGCCCTCGGGTGGATTCGTGTAGTACTGCCTGCACGACCGCTGGGCGAGGCTGAGCTCCAGGCACTCGCCGAAGGGCAAGCTGATCGCGCCGATGCCGACGGTGACGACGTCGGTGCGATCGCCGAGCCGGGCGCGGCGGATCTGGGGATCCACCATCGGCCACCTGGCGGGATCCCCGTCGGGTGGCTGCACCTGACTGGTCGGCTGCTGCCTCTCCCACGCGACGTTGCCGACGGCGGCATTGTCGCAGCTGACGTCGGTCAGGTTCACGGGCCTGTCGAGCGGGCGGGCGGCCAGCGCCCGCCGGACGAGGTCGGGGTAGGAGCCGGTGGTCCGGTCGCACCCGTCCCGCGAGGAGCTGCCCAGCGGGGGCCGCGGGTCTCCGACGAAGAGGCCGGCGGTGTACGAGTCGCCCAACGCGGCCCACTCGTAGCGGTCGCCTCTCCCCTCGGCGGCGACCGAGGGAAGGAGCGCGGTCACCGCCAGCACGGCCAGTCCCACGACCGGCACTCGCGCGCGCAGACGGGTTGCGGGGTGTCGCATGGTTCCTCCGTGGTCACAGGATGAGACCAGGTCAGGACACGGCTCCGGACGACATCTGGTTCGTATGCGGGTATAGCGCCTCGCCTCGGTGACGGGCACGGAATTTCGGCATTGATCACCCGTGCGGGGCAGTTGGTAGTGCAGATAGGGGGAGATGAAGGCGAGCGGGGCGGCCCGGCCGCGGGCGGGCGGGCGGGAACGAGGACGCGGCCGTGGCCGCGGCGTGCAGCCCAGATCAGGACGTCGCGGACGTCGTAGCGGGTGCCGCGGCCCTCGGCCGACCCCCGGCCGGCCACGCTCTCGGTGACATCGGTCAGGGCCGGCCCGGCGGGTCACACCCGGGGCCCCTGTTCAGGCGCCGGTGACTGTCCGAACGGCGCCGGGCTGACGGCCTGTTGCCGTAGCGGCCGTGCGCCGACCGTTCAGGTCGTGTCCAGATCGGTGGCAAGGAGCCCGGCGAGTTCTTCGAGGGCGTCCTGCGCCTGGTCGCCTTCGGCGTGCAGTTCCAGGGTCTCACCGTGACGGGCGGCGAGTGCGAGGACGGAGAGCAGGCTGCGGGCGTCGACCGGCGTCCCGCCGGGCTTGCCGACGCTGACCTTGACCGGGTGGCGGGCGGCGGCCTGCACGAACAGGGAGGCCGGACGCGCGTGCAGTCCGTTGCGAGAGCCGACGGTGGCGAGGAGTCGAGGCATCGGAGTTCCTGGGAGTGTCTGGGAGTGTCTGGGCGACCTGCGGGGAGGGCCGCTGCCGCAGGCCGAGGGGGCGGCGGCAGGCCGCGGCCGGGGGGTGAGGCGCGGGCTGCCGCCGCCGTACGCCCGGCTCCGCGATCGGGGGCGCGCCGCGGGCCGGGCGGTCGGTGTGGTTTCACATCCGCCAGTGGGGCGTTTCGATTGGTTTTACGCCCGAATCGGCCAGCATGTCAACACATTCAGGCATGCGAACTGGCCGACAGGGAAAGGAGATGAACCCTTGATTTCTGGCGCAGGAAGCGTATGGTCAGCCTTAACCAGGCTTAAACAGACATGAAACGGACCCAATCCCACATGTACGCTCCGGAGCGCCAGCAGCAGATCCTCCGCCTCGCCCAGCAGCGCGGCCGGGTCGACGTGCCCTCGCTCGCCGAGGAGTTCGGCGTCACCCAGGAGACCATCCGCCGTGACCTGAGCACCCTCGACCGGGCCGGCCTGCTGCGCCGGGTGCACGGCGGCGCCCTGCCGACCGGCGTACTGAACCTGGAGCCGGGCCTGGCCGAACGCGACACCACCGCGGCCGGCGAGAAGGAGCGGATCGCTGCCGCGACGCTGGCCCTGCTGCCCACCGAAGGCAGCGTGCTCCTGGACGCGGGCACCACCGTCTCCCGGCTGGCCGCCCTGCTGCCGCTCGACTCCCCGCTCACCGTGGTCACCCACGCGCTGCCGATCGCCGCGCGGCTGGCCGACCACCCGGCGCTCACCCTGCACCTGGTGGGCGGCCGGCTGCGGCACCGCACCCAGGCCGCGGTGGACGCCTGGGCGCTGCGCGATCTGGCGGACGTCCACGCCGACGTCGCGGTGGTCGCCACCAACGGCTTCTCCCCCGAGGTCGGGCTCTCCACGCCCGACCTCGCGGAGGCCGCCGTGAAGCGCGCCATGGTGGCCGGCGCCCGCCTGACAGTGCTGGTCGCCGACTCCAGCAAGTACGGCGCCCGCCATTTCGCCCGCTTCGGCTCGCTCGAAGACATCGACATCCTGGTCACCGACACCGGGCTGACCGACGAGCAGACCGCCGCGATCGAGAACCACGGACCGAAAGTCATCCGCGCATGATCGTCACCATCACCCCGAACCCCAGCCTGGACCGGACCTACGAACTCCCGGCTCTGGCCCGCGGCGAGGTCAACCGGGCCACCGGCGACCGCCTCGACCCGGGCGGCAAGGGCGTCAACGTCTCCCGCGCGCTGACCGCGGCGGGCCACCGGACGGCCGCGGTCCTGCCGCTCGGCGGGCTCTCCGGGCAACTGCTGTCCGAACTGCTGCGCCGCCAGGGCATCGAGGTGGCCACCGTCCCGGTCGCCGGGGAGACCCGGATCAACGTCTCGATCGCCGAGAACGGCGGCACCCTCACCAAGATCAACGCGCGGGGCCCGGTCCTGACCGCGCAGGAGTCCGCGGCCCTGCTGACCGCCGTCCGCAGCGCGCCGACCACATACACCGCCGACGGCTCCAAAGTCGAGTGGCTGGCCTGCTGCGGCAGCCTCCCGCGCGGCCTGGACCCCACGTGGTACGCGGACCTGGTCGCCGAGGCCCACCTCGGCGGCGCCCGAATCGCCCTGGACACCTCGGGACCCGCCCTGCTCGCCTCGCTCGCCGCTCACCCGGACGTGGTCAAGCCCAACCGGGAGGAACTGGCCGAGGCGGTCGGCCGCAAACTGCTCACCGTCGGCGACGCCGTCGACGCGGCCCGCGAGCTCCGGAAACTCGGCGCGCAGCAGGTCCTCGCCTCGCTCGGCGCGGACGGCATGCTGCTGGTCGCCGACGAGGGCACCTGGTACGGCACCGCCCCCGTCGTGGCGGTGCGCAGCGACGTGGGAGCCGGCGATGCCTCGCTGGCCGGCTTCCTCGGCGCCGGCGGCTCGGGCCCCGAGGCCCTGGCCGCGGCACTGGCGCACGGCGCGGCGGCCGTGCAACTGCCGGGGAGCGTCATGCCGACCCCGGCCGACCTGGACCCGGCCGCGGTGGCCGTGACGGCGGAGATCCCGCTGAAGCGGCTGCTCGACGGTTGAACCGGCTCCGGCCGGTGAGATCCACACCGGAGCAGACCACATCCCGGGGGCAAAGGAAACCACACACGCACCACCCAGCACCGAAGGACCCGAACGATGAGCTACTCCAACGCCGACCCCACCGGCAGACTGATCACCCCCGCGCTCGTGGACCTCCACCTCGCCCCCTCGGACAAGGCCGAGGCGCTGCGCGCGCTGGCCCAGCGGCTGGTCGCCGAAGGCCGGGTCACCGACCTCGAAGGCTTCCTCGCCGACATCGCGGCCCGGGAGGCACAGGCCCCGACCGGTCTCGGCGACGGCATCGGTATCCCGCACTGCCGCTCCGCCCACGTCACCCGCCCCAGTCTGGCGTTCGGCCACAGTGCCAAGGGCGTCGACTTCGGCGCCCCGGACGGCCGACCGGCCGACCTGATCTTCATGATCGCGGCCCCGGACGGCGCGGACGACGCCCATCTGCAAATCCTCGCCGCGCTCGCCCGGCGACTGATGGAACCGGAGTTCACCGGCGCACTCCGCTCGGCGGACAGCCCGGCAGCGGTTGTCGCGCTGGTCGACGACAAGGAGAAGCCGCAGGCCACCACGGTCTCGGGTCCGGTGGTCGCGAGCCCGGTCGCGGCCGCCGACCGCGGTCTGCGGCTGGTGGCGGTGACCTCCTGCCCGACCGGCATCGCGCACACCTACATGGCCGCCAAGTCCCTGGAGCGGGCAGCGGCCCGGGCCGGCGCGCAGATCCAGGTGGAGACCCAGGGCGCGGCCGGCTCGACTCCCCTCGACCCGGCGATGATCGCCGCCGCCGACGCGGTGATCTTCGCGCACGACGTCGAGGTCCGCGACCGCGAGCGCTTCGCGGGCAAGCCACTCGTGGACGTCGGGGTGAAGGCCGGCGTCAACCGGGCCGACGAACTGGTCGCCCAGGCCGCCCGGCTGGCCGAACCGGCCGGAGCCGCTGCCCCGGCGCTCGCGCAGAACTCCGGCCCCCGAAGCGAACACTGGGCCTCCAGGCTTCGCAAGTACCTGATGACCGGGGTCAGTTACATGATCCCGTTCGTCGCGGCGGGCGGGCTGCTGATCGCGCTGGGCTTCGCTATCGGCGGCTACGAGATCGCCTCCGCGCCGTCCGTGGTCGGCGGCTTCGACTGGACCTCGCAGGCCAGTTGGGCAGCGATGCTGTTCCAGGCGGGCAAGGCCGCGTTCGGCTTCCTGGTCCCCGTCCTCTCCGGCTACATCGCGTATGCCATCGCCGACCGGGCCGCACTCGCGGCGGGCGTCGTCGGCGGCGCGATCTCGGTGGCGGTAGGTGCCGGCTTCCTCGGCGGCATCGTCTCCGGGCTGGCGGCGGGCTTCCTGGTGCTGTGGATGGTCAAGTGGAAGGTTCCGCAGGCGATCAAGGGCATCATGCCGGTCGTGGTGATCCCGCTGTTGTCCGTCGCCGCCGTCGGGTTCCTCATGCTCGTCCTGCTCGGCTCTCCGATCGCCTCCGCCATGACCGCAGTCACCGACTGGCTCAACGGGCTCTCCGGCACCAACGCGATCCTGCTCGGCATCCTGCTCGGCGCGATGATGGCCTTCGATATGGGAGGCCCGCTCAACAAGGTCGCGTACACCTTCGCCGCCGGCGCCCTCACCACGGCAGGTTCGGCCCCGGATGCCGGCAGCCTCAAGGTGATGGCCGCCGTGATGGCCGCCGGCATGACCCCGCCGCTCGGCCTGGCCCTGGCGACGGTGCTGCGCCGCAAGCTGTTCACCACGGAGGAGCGTGAGAACGGCAAGGCCGCCTGGGTGCTCGGTGCCTCGTTCATCACCGAAGGCGCGATCCCGTTCGCCGCGGCCGATCCGCTGCGGGTGATCCCCGCCAGTATCGTCGGCAGCATGACCGCAGGTGGCCTGTCGATGGCCTTCGGCTCCACCTTGCGCGCCCCGCACGGCGGCATCTGGGTGCTTCCGCTGATCGGCGGCCCGCTGCCCTACGTGGTCGCCGTCGCCGCCGGCATGGTCGTCACGGCGGGCCTGGTGATCCTGTTCAAGGGCATCCAGCCGCGGGTCCCGGCCGTTTCCGCGCCGCGCGAGAAGGAGTTGGTCAACGCCTGAGCCATCCACCCGGTGCGGGAAGGCGACCGCGAGCGGCCCGGAGCATCCCGATGCTCCGGGCCCTCCCATCGTCCACGTGCAGGCCCGGCCGGGCCGGGGCGCGCAACGGCAGCGCCGGTACCACCAGCGATCATCGTCGTCACGATCAACCGAGGCGCGGCCCAGGTGATCCGAGCTCCGCCGGGACGGCGACCACCGGATAGCCTGCCGGCGCGCCGCCGTCCTCACCTGGGCCGGGAGCGTCCCCTGCCGCCTGCCAGGTGCGGAGGCCGTCAGCTGGTGCGGAGCCGGTGGCCGGGCGGGCCACGGCGGACGATGGCGGGCGCGTCCGTCGCGCCCGTGTGGTCCAGCACCGCGCCGCAGCTCCCGGTGAGGTCGGTCGTCGCCGTGCCCACGTCCGCCCCCTTCACTCCCACGGGTTGTCCGTAAACCAGCACCGGCAGGTCGCGGCGGGCAGCGGAACCCCCACGTTCGATGATGCGGGGTGCCCGGGTCGTCCGGCCCGGCGAGCCGACCCGCTCGGAGCGATACCGTGCCACTCCCCCTGTACCGGAGCGCGGCGGCCCTGCTGCTCCTCTCAGCCGTCACCGCCCCCGCCGCACACGCTGCGCGACCACCCGCCGACGCCGTCGGCGTCGAGCGCTCCACCACAGCCGTTCCCGGGCAGTACATCGTCACTCTCAAGCACGGCCGCGACCCCGGCGAGGTCCTTCGGGCCCTCGGCATCACCCCCAGGTTCACCTACACCGCCGCGTTGAACGGCTTCGCCGCCGTCCTCTCCCCGCCCCTGTTGCGGGCCGTACGGGCCAGCCCCGCCGTTGAGGCCGTGGAGGAGAACGCCGCCGTAGGGGTCCCCGTCCCGTCCCCCGAAGCCGGCAACGACGCCGACGACGAGGCGGGGCGACTCGATCGCGCCACCCGAATTCCGGCCGCGACCTGGGGTCTGGACCGCATCGACCAGCGGACCCTGCCGTTGGACGGGCGGTTCACCACCCACGGCCGCGGCGCCGGCGCCACCGCCTACATCCTCGACACCGGAATCGACTACGACCACCCCGAATTCGGCGGCCGCGCCGCCGCTGGCTTCGACGCCGTCGGCGACGGCAGGAACGGTCTCGACTGCCACGGCCACGGCACCCATGTCGCGGGCACCGTCGCCGGCCGCACCTACGGCGTCGCCCCCGCCGCCCGCCTCGTCTCGGTACGCATCGTGGACTGCACCGGCAACGGCGACACCGCCCAGATGATCGCCGGCCTCGACTGGGTCGCCCGCGACGCCCGGCTCCCCGCCGTCCTCAACGCCTCCGTCGGCGAGGAGCGTTCCACGGCCCTCAACAACGCCGCTACGGCCGTTTCGGATCGCGGTGTGCTGCCGGTCGTCTCCGCCGGCAACGACGGTACCGACGCCTGCACCGCCTCCCCCGCCTCGGCGAAGCGGGTCGTCACCGTGGCCGCCACCGACCGCCAGGACCGACAGAGCGGCTTCTCCAACCGAGGCCCCTGCGTCACCCTCCACGCACCCGGCCAGGCCATCGAGTCCGCCCGGTCCGGCGGCGGCAGCTCCACCCGCAGCGGCACATCCATGGCCGCTCCCCACGTCACCGGCACCGCCGCCCTCTACACCGCCGAGCACCCGGACGCGGACCCCGCCGAGACCTCCGCCTTCCTCCGACGGACCGCCACCGAGAACGTCCTGACCGATCTAGGCGCGGACACTCCCAACCTCCTGCTGTTCACCGGCGCCCTGTAGCCCGACCGTCCGGCCGGGCGGCATTGCCCGCCGCCCGGCCGGACGGCGACGGGAGCAACCCACGTGCGGGCACGGCTTGTTGGACGCCGCGCCAAGGCGCCCCGGTCGGTGGAGTCGGTCCGCGGTGGCGACCTTGAGGACGCCGAGGACGCCGGGGACGCCGGGGCGCGCGGCGCGGGGCGTTGGTCGATCCGTCCGGGTCGGCGGTGCCGCGAAACCCCTGGCGACCGGCAAGGCACCCAGGGCGCGCTCAAGTCGAGGGCATCGCCGACCGCCCCGGGTTCGGTCTCCGCGGGCGGCCTGCACGGTCCGCAGCCGGCTGGAGGTCCAGACCGGCGAGGACCTGGTCGGCCCGGTGTCGCCAGGTGTACCGGTCGAGGACCTGGCGGCGCCCCCGGTCGCCGAGGGACGCGCGCAGCGCGGGGTCGGCGAGGAGCGTGGTGAGCGCCTGCTCCCAGGCGGCGGGCTCGTCCGGTGGGCGGAGCAGGCAGTTGACGCCGTCCTGGAGGACCTCGCGCAGGACGGGGAGGTCGGAGGCGATGACGGCGCGTCCGTGGGCGAGGTACTCGAAGAGCTTCAAGGGGGACGCCCATCGGCCGGTCTCCGCGAGTGCTCCGGCGGTGTAGACCTTCCTCCGGTAGGGCGCGAGGACCACGTCGAAGAGCGGGAAGTAGGCGGGGACCGCGCCGGGCGGGACGTGTCCGTGGAAGTGCACGTTGGTGAGTCGGCAGGGCCGCTCCCAGCGCGCCCGGTCCTCGGGGGTGCCGCCGACGAGGTGGAAGTCCACCGCGGGGAGCCGTCCGGCGAGGTCCAGGATCAGGTCGATACCGCGGCCCTCGTAGAGGTGGCCGACGTACCCGACCCTGGGTGCGCCGGGACGGCCCGGCAGCCGTGGCGCCGGTGCGGGGGACGTGAGGGTGGTGGGCGGGTCGGCGCAGTCGGGTGCGACGAGGAGCGGAGCGGTGTCCCGGGCCGCGTGGGCGCGGCGGAAGTCATCGGCGAGGGCGTGGGTGATGACGACGATCCGGACGAGGTCGGGCCGTTCGAGCAGTTCCTGCTCGGCCCGGCGCAGGTCCGGCTCGTCCCGGAGGAGGTGGGTCTCGTAGACGAGCGGGGCGAGGGCGGGTGCCTGGCCGAGGCTGTGGACGTCGCGGCCGTAGATCAGGTCGGGGGCGGGGCCTCGGAGCAGCAACTCGGAGACCTCTGCCGCGCGATCCCGGTATCCGGCCGCCCCGCCGTCGGCGGCGGGGACGGTGCGCACGGGGAACCGGTGGCGGGTGCCGTAGTAGGAGTGGGGGTCGCCGGCCGGGTACGAGCCGGGCAGCGCGTACAGGGTGACGTCGTGCCCGGCCTCGGTGAAGGCGTCGCACATCCGCATGACGTGGATGCCGTTGGCGTAGACGGAGGGGATGCTGCCGCCGTGCAGGTAGGCGATACGCATGGGCGGCTACTCCTCGGAGGACGCGGGCGGCTGGGGGAGCTCGTACGCGGGCGGGCGCCGCAGGGCGGTGCGCAGCAGGTGTCTGGCGTAGCCGGTGGTGGCCCGGGAGCGCAGCGACGCGAGTGCGGGCAGGCGTCCGCGGAGCAGGCGCGGGTCGTGGTACGGGATCCAGCCGCTGCCCTGCGGGTTGAAGCGCGGTGCGCCGACGCTGATCCGTTTGGTGATGATGTAGCGGGTCTCGTCGGTGGTGTTGGTCTCGGAGCCGTGGACGTGGTCGCCGGCGAAGACCAGGATGTCGCCGGGGTCGAGGCTGACCCGGACGGGGATGCCGCGGTCCTGGTCGGCGGCGAGGCGGAAGCCGGTCCGGCGTACCGGGGCGCGGTAGAGGTCGGGGTAGATCAGCAGGCCGTTGCCGGGCCGGACCCGGCCGAGGGCCATCCACAGGTTGACGGAGTTCAGGGCCGTGTTGAACCACGAGTCGACGTGGAGGGCGTGGGGCACCATGAAGCCTGCGAGCGGGTCGAGTTCGGTGCGGCCGGCGACGGCGGTGTGTGGCAGCATCAGGCGCACCCCCAGGTGGTGGCTCACGTAGACCCGGGGGCCGTCGGGGTCGGCCTTCGCGGCGAAGGCCAGGGCCGCGTCGGCGGCGAGGGGCCGCAGGCTCGCCTCCAGGCCGGTGCGGAAGGCCGTGGCCTGTTCGACGGTCGCGATGGTGTGCAGTGCCTCGATGCCGGCGCGTCCGACGGTGGTGCAGGCGTCGGCGGGAAGATGGTCGGCGGCGGTGCGGGCGGTGGCGCGGAGCAGTGGTTCCAGCGCGTCGAGGTGGTGCAGGCCGTGCTTGACGACGACGAGCCGGCCCTCGTCGACGACCTGGCGCAGGGGCACGCCGAGGCTGTCGGGGCCGGGGTGCAGCTCCAGGATCTCGTGGTGTCCGGTGGTGGCGTGCCCGGTCCTGCGGGCTGGTGTGGGCATGGGAAGCCTCCCGTACGTCCGAGGGGTCGGTCGGACCGGTGCCACCGCATCCGGTCGTGCCACGGGTGGTTCCGGCGCGGGCCCGCCGAACCGGTGCGGTGGCGGGCCGGTTGCGGCCCGGTGCGGTGACGGGCCGGGTGGTCGCGGGTGGGCCGTGCTCGGCCGGGTCAGGCCGGGCGTTCGTAGACGGAGACGTGATAGGTGCTGGCGGAGGTGTACGCTCCGCCCCTCCAGTCGCCGTAGCGGTCCCGTAGGCGCAGGCCGGCCATGGTGGCCATCAGGTCGAGTTCGCCGGTGGCCGCGTACCGGAAGGAGACCGGTACATGGTGCACGGTTCCGCCTTCGTGGACCAGATAGTGCGAGGTGTACTGCTGGGTGGCGCGGTTGATCCGGCGCGTCCGTACCGTGACCCCGCCGGGGATCGGAAGGGAGGCGACAGCGGCCTCGGGGGCGGCCAGGGCTTCCGGGACATGGGCGTCGAGGACGAAGAGGCCGTCGGGACCGAGCCGGGCCGCGGTGTTCGCGAAGCAGCGGATCTGGGCTTCCTGGGTGGGCAGTTCGAAGAACGTTCCGTTGACCACGTAGACCAGGGCGAACTCGCCGTCGACGGGGACGTGGCTGAAGTCGCCCGTGGTCACGGGAATCGCGTGCCCACCGGGCTTGGACCGGAGACGGTCGGTCATCGCCGGGGTGCCCTCGATGCCGTGGACGTCCAGGCCGCGTCGGGCCAGTGGTACGGCGATCCGGCCGGTGCCGGAGCCCAGTTCGAGCACCGGCCCGGCGCCGGCGGACTCGGCGAGGTCGGCCAGGAGCGCGACGGTGCTGTCGGTGACGTACGAGGGGAACCAGTCGTCGTAGTGGGCCGCGAAGGCGGCGGCATAGTAGGGGTCCTGGTCGGCCACGGGTGGACGGCCCTCCTGATCACGGCGGTGCGGTGCGGACGTCGGGGTGTCAGCCGAAGGGGTGCGGGTGGTCGGCGCGGCCCCGCCCGGTGGTGACGGGCGGGCGGGCGGGCAGGGGCCGGGCTCCCGGGGCGACGACGCGGACCACGTGCAGTCCCGCCTCCTCGGCCAGCGGCGTCGGCGTCGGAACGACGACCAGGTCCTCGCCGGTGTGTGCGGAGAGCAGCGCCGCCGGGCCGGTGGTCGCGGTGACCGGTGGCCGGGGGGCGGCCGGGCCGGGGTCGGTGAGCCAGAGGCCGAGGCTGTCCTGTCGGTGGTAGGTCCAGAGCGCATGCTGGAGCGCCGTGCCCGGGCTGGTCCTGCCGGCCCACTGCGCCCAGGTGCGCCGGGCCACCTCGGTCCCCATGCTCCACCGGACCATCAGGGCCTCGTACGCCGCCTTCTCGGCCAGCGCCGGAACCTGCCCGGCGGGCCCGCAGCGGGCCCCGAACGCCTGCCCGGTCCGGTCCGGGCGGTGCACACAGACCACCACGCAGGCGGCACCGGCGGGAGCCGGCAGGAGGAAGGCCACGGCTTCGACCCCGAGGAGGGCGAGTGCGCTGCGCATCACCGGCTCGGGCTGCCACGACACGGTGGTGGGAGACACGCTGCCGTCGCCGTACCAGCTGCGGCGGATCAGGTCGCGCTCCAGGATCTCCCACTGGGCATGCGCTTCGGCCGACGCCTCGTCGGGGTGCGCCGCCAGGCCGGTGGATCCCGCGCCGAGGGCCGCCCGGCAGCCCGGCGGGGGCCGGTGGCGCAGGTACACGGCAGCGGCGGGGACGAGCACCTCACGGCCGGTCGACTGCCATCGGCCGACCGCCCAGAGCCCGGGGGCGTCCCGCAGGTCGTCGGACACCCCGGAGGCGCCGACCAGCAGCGCGGGATCGACGGCCGGCCGTCCAGCGCGGCGCAGTTCCCCATGGGTGGCGACCACCGTCCGCGCGGTCTCGGCCGTGCGCCCGGCGACGATGTTGGCCATCCGCTCGACCAGTTCGCTCCTGGCCCGCCGGGCACTGTCCTGCGGGTGGGCACCGGCCGCACTGCCGATGACGACGTCGTCGCCGTCGCGGCCGGGACCGGGACCAGTGCCGGTGCCGTCGGGGACGGTGCGGTCGGGGCCGGTGAACAGGGCCGAGCGGGCGGCGGCACGGGCGAACACGATGCCCGGCGCCTCGGGGAACGGCCGGAACACCTCGGCCGGCCACGGATGGGCGGCCGGCTGCGCCGTTTCCCTCACCTCGACGCCCCTGCCAGGGCCTGCGCCTGCGCCAGGACGCTCCGGCCGGCTTCCGTCAGCGAGGACCGGTGCGCTTCCAGCGTCGCGGCGGCGCTCCTGACGTCGCCGAGGTGGTGGGTGTGCCGGGCGCGCAGCACCTGCGGATCGGCCACAGGCCCGGGGTGCCCGCCGGGCCCCGGGTCTCGGGCGAGGAGCCGGCCGAACAGCGACGCGCTGCGAGCGAGGACGACGAGTTGGTGGAACAGACCGCCGAGGGGGCGGGGATCGGCACGCAGCGGAGTCGGTACGGGGGCGAGCGAGTCGACGGCGCGGTGCCACGGGGGTGTGGTGACGAGTGCGGCGTTGAAGCGCTGGTGCGTGCCTTCGTGCACCAGGGCCTCGGCCAGGTGCAGCGGGGCGGGCAGGCCGTCCGGCTCGTCCGTCAGTCGTTGCCCGCTGAGGAACACGGCCCCGTGCACGGTGAAGTCGGTGAACCCGTCGAGTGCCGGTCCGCCCAGCACGACGATCTGCCGCACCGTGCAGGTGAGTTCGGCGAGCATCGCGGGCCAGGCGCCGTCCAGGAGGCGGGCCGCCGCGGCGAAGACCTCGCGTTCGGTGCCCGTCCACGCGCGGGCGCGGCTCGTCGGCGGCGATTCCCCAGCGGCGGGCGGGCCCGGCACGCCGGCCAGGGCGCGGGTGACCGCCCGGTCCACGTGCGGCTGGGGACCGGCGAGTTCGACGGCCCAGGCAGGCCGGACCGGCGTGCCGTCCACCACGCGCCCGTTGTCCAGGATGAGCCCGCTCCGGTCCCAGCCGGCCGCCGTTCGGGCCGCGGTCACGGCCACGGCCACGGCCGCGTCCAGCCGGTCGGTGAGCTCGGCTCGGCGCTCCGCGGTGAGCGGCCCGAGGCGCAGTGCGCGCTGGGCGTCGTGGGCGACCTCGACCACGGCCGGGTGGATCAGGTCGTCGGTCGTCGGCCCGGGCGGACGCGCCCCGGGCGCCACCAGCGCGGCGCGGTGCAGCGCGCCGCGGACGAGGCGGGCAACCTCGCGCTGGTCGCGGGCCGCCGCCGCCGCGTCGGGTTCGATGTCCACGTACGCGCTCCTCTGCTGCCGCCGGTGGGCGAATCGTCGGGTGGGACGACGGGGTCCGACCCCGCTGTGGCACGCGGCGGTCCGATGTCCGCCGCGTGCGTCACACCCGGGAGGTCACTCGCCCGGAAGGTCGATCAGCAGCGGCAGTTCCGGCAGTTCCTCGGTGGCGACCGGCTCGATGTCCTCGTTCATGGCCCAACTCCCCTCGATGTAGTGCCGGAGTCCGCCGAGGGTGACGGTGACGGACACTCGGCCCCATCATCATCCACAGCAATCATTCGACTTCCAAGAGTGACCGTCACTCCTTGACGTGAACAAGCCGAGTCGCCGGCACGGGGTTTGAGGCCCGCCCGACACCCCCACACAGGTCCGTGGGCCGACCGGACGGGAAGTTGCCTCGCGGGGAGGAGATGCCGCAGGTCGGCCGATCCTCGTACGGGCACCGGGCATCGTCCGAATCGCCGCGTTCCGCCCAACAGGCCGAACCCCCAGAATCTGACGGGTGACGACCGATCAGCACCGTGGAACGCCCACGCCTACGCCGCGGGGCGGCCCCGACCCGACCCCGGTGAGCGGCTACCCCGCACGGCCGAGCGTGCGGGCCGGCGACCTGCTGCGCCTGCACGTCTCGACCCGCGCCGACCGGTTCCGCGTCGACTTCTTCCGGTGCGGCGCCGCGACCCGCCACATGGGCGGTTTCAGCGCCCCCGGCAAGGACGCCCCCGACGGGCGCCACGACCAGGACTGGCAGTGGCCGGGCCACGACTTCCCCGTCCCCGCCCACTGGCCCTCGGGCGTGTACATCGCGGTCCTACGGCCCCACGCGGCAGGACCGCCCGACCTGCCAGCGTCCGGTACCGGCGCCGAGGCCCTCGATGCGCGCGACTGCCGGCTGCTGTTCGTGGTGACGGCCGCCGGGTCCGCCAAGGCCCGGATCCTGTACAAGGTGCCCGTCCTCACCTACCACGCCTACAACACCAGCGGCGGCGGAAGCCTCTACGGGTCACCGCAGACCCACGCCCGGGCACCCGGCCACCGCACCGCCACGGTGACGCTGCGCCGTCCCGGTGGCGGAATCGGCGGGCCGGTCAAGGGCCAACCGGACGTCCACGACCCGCGCACCCCCCGCCAGACCTTCGCCCACTGGGACGCCCCGTTCATCGCCTGGCTGGAGAACGCCGGCCTCGCTGCCGACTACTGCACCGACCTCGACCTCCACACGGACCCCCACCTCACGGACGGATACCGGCTGCTGCTCTCCGCAGGCCACGACGAGTACTGGAGCGAGGCCGCACGCCGCCACGTCACCGCCTTCCGTGACCGCGGCGGCAACATCGCGAACTTCGGTGCCAACACCTGCTGGTGGCGCGTCGCGATCTCCGCCGACGGCGCCATGGTCCGGTGCGCCAAACTCCCGCCCGGCGCGTCACCGGGGACCGATGTCGACACCCTGCGCGGCGCCCCCGACCACTGGTGGGAGACCGAACCGGAGAACACCCTGACCGGCGTCAGCTACCGCAACGGCGGCGGTCACTGGGAAGGTGCCCGGAGCCCGCTCGGCTTCACCGTCCAACACACCGAACACCCGGTCTTCGCCGGCACCGGTCTGCGCGACGGCGACGTCCTCGGCGCCGAGCACTCCCTGGTCGGCTACGAGTGCGACGGCGCCGACCTGCACCGCGACGCCACCGGACGAGCCTTCGCGACCGGCAGGGACGGCACCCCGGCCGGCTTCACCGTCCTCGGTGTCGCCGCCCTCCCCACCGATCCGGCCTCCGGTTGGCACACCGCCGCCCGCGAGAACGAGGACCCGCACCGGGCCGCGACGTTCGGCCTCTACACGGCGGGCGGCACCGTCTTCACCGCCGCCACCGTCGACTGGCCACGGCTCCTGCCACTGGACCACCAGGTGCGCACCCTCACCCGGAACGTGGTCGACCTCCTCTCCCGATCGTCCGGAGTGCTCGATCGACCTCGTACGACCGACCACGGGTGAACCTGTCCGTCGCAGTCGCCCACGATCGACGCCGAGCGGCCACGACAAACCCGCCGGCCCTGCCTCTCCGCCACCGCCGGGCCCCGAAGCGCCGTCGTCTGGAAGCAGCCGGCCGACGGCACGGTCGTCAAGGACGGGGGATGCCTACGGGACCGTCATCGGCACCAGCGGCGGCGGCCGGAGTTCAGGGCCGGGGGCGGCCGGCGCCCTTCGGCCCACGGGGCGAGGGACGCGGCGGCCGGTCGTGCGGACGCTGGTCCGGGCGCAGAGCGCGGCGGCGTCGGTGACGGGCCGGCGCCGCTTCCCGGACCGTGTGCGGTCCCGCCCTGCGGCCGCCTCCTTTCGGCGTGTTCTCGGAGATCCCCGTTCCGGGACCTCGGTCCGGGCGGGCGCGGGGCAGGATCGTCCGGCTCGTCCCGGGTGGCGGGGTGGAGGCGGGGGTGGTGCAGTGGGAGACGGGCAGGCGCGGGTGGCGGATCGGCGGGCCCACCGCGCCGGCGTACCGGGATGGTCGCTGGAAGGGGATCCGCGTGGAGCCGTTGATCGCGCTGGTTGTCGGATTCACCGCAGCGCGTCTGGCAGGGCTGCTCGGGGCGGGGGCGTTCGCCGGGTGGCAGCCGGCTCTGCGAGCCGGGCTGGTGGCGATGTTCCTGCTCACCTCGATCGCCCACTTCGCGCCTGGCTTGCGGCCCCAGCTCGTCGACATGGTCCCGCCGTGGATGCCCGGTGCGGATCTCCTCGTCACGGCCACGGGCCTGCTCGAAGCCGCCGGCGCGGTAGGGCTGCTGATCCCGGTGACGGCCCGGTGGGCGGCGGGCGGCCTGATCGCACTCATGATCGCCGTGTTCCCGGCGAACGTCTCGGCCGCCCGCCGGGGCGTCGCCCAAGGAGACCCGCTCGGCCCGCGCACACTGCTCCAGATCGTGTACATCGCCGCAGTCGCAGCCACGCTCGTACGGCCGGCACGACCGCGCGCGTCCGCTCCCCGCTTCACGTGACAGCCACGGCACCACCCGCAGGAGCCACCGTCACCGGTTGACGCACGGCCTGTCGCCGGGGCCGGACGGTGACGAACCCGCACGGCCTTCAGGCCAGCCGGCGGCGGACGGCTGCGGAAAGGCGGTCGACCGCGACGATCAGCACCAGCACCACCAGGATGTGGGTGAGCATCTCGTCGAACCGGAACAGCTTGATCGACTGGTTGATCAGGAACCCGATGCCCCCGGCGCCGACCAGCCCGAGGACCAGCGAGGCGCGGACGTTCACATCCAGTCGGTAGAGCAGCAGTCCGGCCAGCCGGGGCGTGGCGGTCGGCAGCAGGGCGTGCAGGGCGACCTGGACGCGGCCGGCACCCGCCGACCTGAGCGCCTGCGACGGGCCGGGGTCGGCGTCCTCGATCGCCTCGGCCCACAACTTGCCCATGACGCCGACGTTGTGGCAGACCAGCGCGAGGACGCCGGGGAACGGGCCCAGGCCGACAGCGGTGACGAAGACCAGGGCGAAGACCACGTCCGGCACGGAGCGCAGGAAGGACAGCAGCGAGCGCGCCGCCTGGTAGACCGGACCGGACGGGGCGACGTCGCGGGCGGCGAGCAGCGCCAGTGCCAGGGACGGCGGGATCGACAGGGTGGTGCCGAGCAGGCCGATCCACAGGGTGACCAACGCCGCGGACAGGCTCGGCTGCAGGACCGCCCAGTCGAGCCTGGGCGGGAAGGCCTCGCCGAGGAAGTCGGCCATGCCGTGCCAGCCCTCCGCCAGCTCGGAGAGCGACATGTCCGTGGTGTTCCACGCGACCACGTGCGCGGTGACCACGGCGGCGGCCACGATCAGCGCCTTGACCGCGGTGCGGGGGCGCCGGGGGCGGGGCGGGACGGGGAGGCCGCGAACGGCGCTGGACACAGGGGTCATGACAGGCTTTCGGCGAGTGCGGGCTGGTACAGGATGTCGACGTTCTGGTCCGGCGGGCCGTCCAGCAGCACCCGGCCGTCGCTCAGGCCGATGACGCGGTCGGCGTGCCGGGCGGCGAGTGCGGGCTGGTGCAGCACGGCGACGACGGCGAGCCGTTCCCGGTGGGCGAGCTCGGCGAGCAGCGCCAGCACCTGTTCGGACGCTGCCGGGTCGAGGGCGGAGACCGGTTCGTCGGCGAGGATCACCTCGGGGCGCTGGCACAGTGCCCGGGCGACGGCGACGCGCTGCTGCTGGCCGCCGGAGAGCCGGTCGGCCCGGTCGTGGGCGCGGTCGGCGAGGCCGACCCGGTCCAGGCAGGCCATCGCCTCCTCCCGCAGTTCCCGCGGGAACAGGCGGGGGTGGAGCGAGTACCGCAGCGGCAGCCGCCCCAGGGCCCCGGCGCAGACGTTGTCGAGGACGGAGCGCCGGTCCACCAGGTGGATCTGCTGGAAGACCATGGCGAGGGCGAGCGGGTCGCCCGCCCTGCCGTCGATCGTCACCGTGCCCTCCGCCACCGGTTCCAGCCCGGCGGCCGCGCGCAGCAGGGTGGACTTCCCGCAGCCGTTGGCCCCGAGCACGGCGAGGAACTCACCGCGCGGGACGGTGACGTCCACCCCGCGCAGGACCTCCCGCGGGCCGTAGCGCACCGTGATGTCGGAGAGCACCAGCATCAGAGGTCCTTGTCGGTCAGGTTGAGGGCGGCCGCCAGGTCGAACAGCGGCTGGTAGGTGGACTTGTCGACGGCGACCAGGGGCGCCGCGGGCTTGACGGCGAGCAGGGCACCGATCTGCCCGACCTTGTCGCTGGGAAGGTGCAGGAGGGCGTCGGCGACGGCCTTCTTGAACGCGGGGTCGAGGTTGCCGCGGACGGTGATGGGGTCGTTGGGGATGGCGTCCGAGGTCCAGATCTTGCGGAACTTCGCCGGGTCGAAGGTCTTGGACTGGGTGGCGCTGGCGAGCTGCTGGGAGTTGATCTCGGCGGCGTCGACGGTTCCCTTGGCCAGCGCGAGCAGCGACTCGGCGTGGCCGCCGGCGTAGTTGACCTTGACGTCGGAGGTCTTCAGGCCGACGTCGACCAGGGCCTTGCGGGGCAGCGCGTCGCCGGAGGTGGAGCCGACCGAGGACAGGGCGAGCGAGTGCCCGGCGAGGTCCTTGACCTCGCGGACGGCGGAATCGGTCGGCACCCAGATACCGGCGGTGTAACTGGAGACCTTGCCACCGCTGTCACCGAACGAGGCGATGGCCTCGGCACCGGCGCGCTGGCTGGCGAACACGTAGCCGAGCGGGCCGAACATGGCGACGTCGAGCTTGCCGTTCTGCAGGGCGAGCACCTCGGCGGAGTAGTCCTCGGTGATGGTGAGCTGGACGGGGCAGTTGAGCTGTTCGCCGAGAGCGTCGGCCAGGACCTTGGCGGCCGGGGTCAGCTTGGCGGGGTCTTCGAAGGGCTCCACGCCGAAGCGGATCCTGCCACCCGGGCAGGTGGCGGACTTCCCGGCGGCGGAGGTGCCGCCGTCGCCGCCGCAGGCGGTGAGGGAGAGCGCGGCGAGGGCGCCGGTGACGGTGAGGACGAGGGGACGAAGACGCACGGTGAGCTCCGAGGTGAGCAACGGGGGAAGCCGGGAGAAGCCGGGGCGGGGTGCGCGGCCCGGCATCACCGGACGGGGCGCCGCTCTTGGCCGGCACCGGAACGCTGGCAGGTGCGGCGACCCCAGGTCAACTACTTGTTGTGACAAGTCATTTCCTGTTCACTCGCCCGTGACCTCGCGCGGGCTTTGCCCGGCCTGACCACGGGCACCCTGCCGCCCACGCCACCGCCCAGGTCATCGCGCCTGGCTCGGGCGACGCGCGCGGGTCGGCCGAGCAGCCCCGGGTGTCATCGCGGCCTCTCGACACCGAAGCCGGCCAGGTGAACACTGAATGACTTGTAGTGAGAGGTGCTTGTTGGCGCTCCAACTTCGCTGCGACCTTTGCCGTCAAAGGAGGAACACCCCCCATGAGCCCAGACGGAATTCACCGACGGTCCTTGCTGGTCGGCGGCGCAGCCGCCCTCACCACCGCCGTCGCCACCCTTCCCGCCCACGCCGTCCCCACGACCCCAGCCGCCGCCCCCGCGCAGCCGCGTGCCGCGGTGCTGGAGTACAACGACCAGTGGACCCACGCCACGGGCCTGGCCGAACTGCTGCGCCGGGCCGGCTTCACCGTCGTCCCCCTGGACACGACCCGCTCCGCGACCGCCCAGGACGTCGACCTGATCGCCTTCGGCAGCTTCACCAACAACGGCTCCCAGTACCCGGCCTACGTAGCCGCGCAGGCCGCCTCGCTGCGCGACTTCGTGGCCGGCGGTGGCGTGGTCCTCGACCTCGCCCAGTCCGACCAGTTCGGCGCCGCGGTCTCCTACCTGCCGGCCGCACTCGGCGCGGTGCGCACCGACGCCGACTACGACACCGTGCTGCCGATCGTCGCCGACCACCCGCTCGTCGCGGCGCTTCCGAGGAGTTCCGGCAGGGTGTTCACCGGCCGGGCCGCCGGCATCCGGGTCAGCTGGGAGACCGTCGGCTCGTGGCGTGCCATGCGGGTGCTGATGGCGTGCACCGCGGGCGGCGCCAACCCCTGCCTGCTCGAAGGCGCGCACGGCGCGGGCCGGTTCCTGGTGGCCAGTCTGACCGTCGACAAGTGCTTCAACAGCAGCGGCGCCACCGTCCAGCCGGCCGCCGCGGTGCAGGACAGTGTCACCTTCTTCACCGCCCTCGCCGGCTACGTCGCCCTGGTGCGCGCGGGCACCGCTCCCGCCGTCCCGCCCACCCCGATGCCGGCGCAGGCCTCGGTCGGCCCGCTGGTGGGACACGTCGACACCACCACCGCGCGTCTCTGGGCCCGCCCCGGCCTGGACCCCGCGGTCCACCCCGTCTGGCGCTGCACCGTGCGCCGGGCCGACGGCTGGTCGAAGGTCGTCGACGTGCCGATCTCCACCGCCAACGACGACACCCTGCTCGCCGACATCCCCGGCCTCCGGGCGGCCACCCACTACGAGTTCACCATCGCCCCGATCGTCGCGGCCCCCGGCTTCATCCCCCTGACCGGGTCCTTCGCCACCGCACCGGCCGACGGGGCGCCCGCCGTCGTGACCATGGGCCTGGGCTCGTGCGCCCCCTCCACCCCGAACACCGTGTGGACCCGCGTGGTCGAGGAGGGCTGCGACAGCTTCGTGCTGCTCGGCGACACCCCCTACGTCGACTCGGGCAACCTGGCCGTGGCCCGCACCAAGCACCGCGAGTTCCTCGCGCAGCCGGAGATCGCCCAGATGGTCTCCACCATGCCGACCTGGGGCACCTGGGACGACCACGACTTCGGCGGCAACGGCATCAACGGTTCCTTCGCGGGCAAGGTCAACACCCGCACCGCCTTCGTGGACTACCGTGCCAACGCCTCCTTCGGCCACGCCGACGACGGCACCCGCCTGACCACCAGAACGGCCGGCCGGGCCGTCTACACCTCGTTCCGCCGCGGCCCCGTCGAGGTCTTCCTGCTCGATCCCCGCTGGTTCAGCAACACCGGCCCCAGCTGGGCCGACCCCACCAGGACCACGTGCCTGGGCCAGGTTCAGTGGGACTGGCTGCGCGCCTCGCTGCGGGCCAGCACCGCCCCGTTCAAGGCCATCACCTCCGGCATGATCTGGGACGACAAGGGCAACTCGGAGACCGACGACTGGGCCACCTACCAGTACGAGAAGGACGCGATCCTCGACTTCCTCGCCGCCGAGCGGATCCCCGGCTGCTTCCTGGTCAGCGGCGACGTGCACGTCTCCCGCGCGCTGAACTACGGGCCCCGGATCGGCTACGACCTGTGGCAGTTCATCGTGAGCCCACTGCACGGCAGCACCATCGCCAGCCTCAACACCCCGCATCCGGCCCTGGTCGCCAGCGCCGTGGAGCCGTACGTGTTCCTCAAGCTCGTCGCGGACACCACGGTCTCCCCGGCGACGCTCACCGCGACCTGGATCAACCGCGCCGGCCGACGTCTCTTCGAGGTCCACCGCACCGCGACCGAGCTCGGCCATCCGGCCTGATCCCTCTCCACCGAACCCCGGTGTCTCGCACCGCCCGTCGGCGGGCGGTGCGAGACACCGGGGTTCATCTGATCTTCGCCCAACCTGTCATGACAAGTACTTGATGAGTGCGCACTTTCATGACAAGTTCGACGAGTGAACGATTCCACTGACCTGATCCCGGTCCGCCTCGCCCGCTGGGAGGGCGTGGACAAGCCCTTCTCCCTGCTGGACGGCGCCACACCCCGCACCCCCGGCGACGGCGAACTGCTGGTGCGCATCGACCTGGCCACCATCTGCGGCAGCGACCTGCACACGGTCGAGGGCCGCCGCCCCTCGCCCGTACCCGCACTGCTCGGCCACGAGCAGGTGGGCACCGTGGTCGGCGTGGGTGCCGGCGGTGTGCGGTGCGTGGACGGCACGCCGGTCGAGGAGGGGATGCGGGTGGTGTGGTCGGTGGCCGCCTCGTGCGGACGGTGCGAGCGGTGCGAACGCGGCCTGCCGCACAAGTGCCTGAGCCTGCGCAAGTACGGCCACGAGCCGTGGTCCCCGCTCGCCCCGCTGAACGGCGGCTTCGCCACCCACTGCCTGGTGCTGCCCGGCACCGCCGTCGTCGCCGTGCCCGCGGGCCTGCCCGACACGGTCGCCAGCCCCGCCTCCTGCGCCACGGCCACCGTCGCCGCCGCCCTCGCCGCCGCCGGCGAGCCGGCCGGGCAGCGGGTCCTGATCACCGGCGCGGGCATGCTCGGTCTGACCGCCGCGGCGATGGCCGCCGCCGCCGGCGCCCGGGTGAGCGCGGTCGACCCCGATCCCGCGCGGCGCGCCGAGGCGCTGCGGTTCGGCGCGAACGCCGCCTTCGACACCGCCGAGGAGGTCGGTGAGGCCGACGTCGCCCTCGACTTCTCCGGCCGGCCCGCCGCCGTCCAGCGCTGCCTGGACTCGCTCGCCGTCGGCGGCCGGGCCGTGCTGGTCGGCTCCGTCTCGCCCGGCCCCGCCGTAGCCCTCGATCCCGAACGCCTGGTGCGCGGCCTGCACACCGTCATCGGCGTCCACAACTACCGCCCCGACGACCTGGACACCGCCGTCCGCTTCCTGGCGGCCCATCACGAGACCTACCCGTTCGCGTCCCTGGTCGCCGCAGCCCACCCGCTGGAGCGGATCGAGGACGCCGTCGAAGCGGCCCGCACCGGGACCGCGCCGCGCCAGGCGCTCGCCCCGCACTCCCGGTGACCGCGCCCGCCCGGCGGTGCGGCCGGCACACCTAGAGCTGCGCCGAGCGCGCGGAGCGGGTGTTGGTGACCGTCACGTTCGCCACGTCCGGCCGGTAGCGGTCCTCGGACCACTCCACCGGCACCCCCTGGGCGTCCGTGGTGAGCCGCCGCTCGCGCAGCAGGGGCGCGCCCACCTCGACCTCCAGCAGCTGCGCGTCGACCTCGTCGGCGGCGACCGCGTCGAAGGTGTGCCGGGCCGCGGCCAGCTCGACCCCGTTCTCGGTCAACAGCGCGTAGATCGAGCCCGCGTCCAGGTCCGCGCCCAGCAGCGGACGGCCCACCGCCTCGGTGTAGGTCATCCGTTCCAGCATCGCCGGCCGGCCGTCCAGCAGCCGAAGCCGCAGCAACTGCACCACCAGCGCCTCGGCGTCGACCTCCAGTGCCGCCGCGACGGCCGCCTGCGGTCTGCGCAGCGCGATCTCCTGCAACCGCTGCCCCGGGCTGTGCCCGGTCAGCCGGGCCCGGGTGGTGAAGGACAGCAGCGACTCGAACGGCTGGGACGGCACCGCGTCCAGCACCACCGACCGCCGCCCCTGCCCCCCGCTGATCAGCCCCTCCTCCCGGAGGGTCGCCAGCGCCTGGCGCACCGGAGTGCGGGAGGCCGCGAACTCCTCGCACAACTCGGCTTCCGAGGGCAGGAGTTCGCCTACCTTCAACGAGCCGCTCCGGATCCGCTGACGCAGTTGGGCGGCGACGACACCGTGCAGTGATTCCTTCACGGGACCTGACCCTACAGGTGTCATGGACCGCCCTACCCCGCAACCTGTCATGACATCTTTTGACCCGTACCAGATGAACTGCGGAACAGCACTCCACCCGGGCCCGTCGCCACCCAGGCATCGAGGTGATCCAGGTGAACAATCGGCAACTTGTCAGTACAAGTCTTGACCCGCCCTTCCGGCACCTGACACGGTCGGGCACGCAGGCCGATACGGATACCGCGCCGCCGCGCGACGTCAGCAGGGCCCTGCCCACCAGCACCGCGCCCGCCGCGTCGGGCCCCTGCGGCCCTCTCTCCTCCCACTCCCCCCTCGCACGCAAAGGAACAGGACAGCCATGCTCGCGTCCCGACTCTCCGTCCAGCTGGTCTGCCTCGATATGGCCGGCACCACCGTCGAGGACGGCGGCGCCGTCCTCACCGCCTTCCACCGGGCGCTGGACGCCATCGGCATCCCAACGGGCACCGCCGACCACACCGCCGCCGTCGCCTACGCACGGGAGACCATGGGCCGGTCGAAGATCGAGGTCTTCCGTGCCCTGGCCGACGGCGACGAAGCCCGCGCCGACCTCGCCAACCAGGCCTTCGAGACCGCCTACGACGAGGCCCTGGACACCGAGGGCGTCCGCGAGATTCCCGGCGCCGCCGACGCGATCGAGCAGATGCGCTCGGCCGGCCGCCACGTCGTGCTCACCACCGGCTTCTCCCCCGCCACCCGCGACCGCGTCCTCCGCGGACTCGGCTGGCACGACCTCGTCACCCTGGCCCTGTCGCCCGCCGATGCCGGCCGCGGGCGACCGCACCCCGACATGCTGCTCACGGCACTGCTGCGCACCGGTACGGAGTCCGTCCACCACCTGGCCGCCGCCGGCGACACCACCAGCGACCTCCTGGCCGCCCACCGCGCCGGCGCCCGCGTCGCCGCCGCCGTCCGCACCGGCTCGCACGGCGACAGCGACTTCGCCGCCGCCCCCCACACCCACGTCCTGGACAGCGTCACCGACCTGCCCTCCCTGCTCGACGCCCTCGACACGAACGCCGCGCCGTGACCCCGGCCGTCATCGGCCCCGACGACTCCAGCAGCGGGATCCGAGGCCGGGCGACGTACCGGTAGCCGCATCCGATCAGCCGGCGGCGCCGCTCGTGGGGGCCCGGCCCGGTGGCACAGCAGTGGAGGGGTGGAGGGGGCGAGAGATGAGACGAGTGCCTCGCCGGTGATCCACGGCCGCCGGCTCCCGGTCGTCCGGACTCCGGCGGTCGGCTGCTGCGGATTCGGGAGGACTACGTGTGCACGACCAGTTCCTGCAACATGACGGCGTACAGCGGTGCATCCTCGAAGGGACGGTGCTCGCCGACCTTGGTGTACCCCCAGCTCTCATACATCGCCTGGACTCGGGGGTGGGTGGTGTCGACGTAGAGCACCGCGAGGGCCTCGCCGCGGTCGGCGAGGAGGACATCGTGAACGGCCTGCGCGATGCCTTGCTTCCGCCATGCCGGACGCACCATCACCTCGGAGACAGCGAAAGTTCGGGTTCGTTCGGGTGCCGGATCGAGGTGCGGGCGCCACCCTTCGGCCCCGGTCGTCAGGGGTGCGCCGTAGGCGAAGCCGACCGGAGTGCTGTCCTCGTACGCGACGACGCAGGAATACCCGGAGCGTGCGGTCCAGTGATCGACGAACCAGGCGAACCGCTGGACGAACGGATCGTCCGCCTGCGCCTGATAGGCATCGGAGTGGACCTCAAGCAGCACCTGACGGTGGTCTTCCGGCAGGTTGTCGCCGTGGAAGTGGCGGAGGTCTATCGTCATCGCGAGCCTTCCGGGGTACGAACGAAGCTGGTCCACTTTCGAGTATCGCGAGAGGTCGGCGCCAGGGTGATGAACTCTCGGCGGAAGTCGTCCAGGAGGATTCGCAGACGAGACGGCAGCGGATCGTCGCCCATCAGGTCGTAAACGCCGGCAGCGGTCTCGCATGCCTGTCCGATCTCGTTCTGATCAAGTTGGGCCAGAGCAAGGCGAGCGGTTACCAGTCCTCGGTTGTGACGGAAGGCGACGGGCGTGGCGGCGAGCGCCTGGTGCGAAGCACTTTCAGCCCGAGGGAGCCAGCCGCCAGGCCGGCTGGCCAAACTCGGCGACCGCATCGACCGGTCCGCGCTCGCCACGGACCTCGATTGCGCTGACTGGTTCCACATCTCCCACCGCCACCTCACCGACATCGAGCCCGGCCCGGTCCGGCCCGGTCCGGATGCAGGCGCACCCGCCGCACCCGATCCAGGCCGACGTGACCACCGAGGTCCGAGCGCCCGAGGCCGAACGGGCCAAGCTCCGCCGGCTCATCCACCACGTGGCCGTAGAGCAGAAGCGGGAGTGCATCGCCCGAAACCCGGTCGCCCCGCGCCGCCTCGGCGTCGGCCGGCCCTGCTCGCCCGACCCACACAGGCCAGAACGACCTGACGTCACGCACAGATGGCGCCCCCGTCACACCGTAGTGCTCCACAGGGACGCCGTCCGGAGTACCGTCCTGGTCGTCGAGGTCAGAACGGAGAGCCCCAGTATGCCCCTGAACAGTGAGCACATCGGCGCTAGGGTGAGGATCGCCCGAAATGCAGCCGGCCTGACGCAAGTTGAGCTTGCCGACTTCCTCGGACGCGCCGAGTCCTGGGTCGCCAACGTGGAGAGCGGTCGGATGGTTCTCGACCGATACAGCGTGATCACCGCCATCGCCGAGCAATGCGACGTTGACGTGGTCTGGCTGCTCGGTCAGCCGTACCGACTGCAACGCGCAGGGGGAACCCTCGCCCACGTCCCCGCGATCCGTACCGGCATCCGCCGTGCCAGCCTGATCCTGTCGGGCCACCCCGGGCTCATCCCGCAGGGTGCTCCGGTCGAGCTCGCAGAACTGCGCAAGCAGTCCCGGCGGGCCAACGCGGCCCGGCAGGCGGCC
The DNA here is from genome assembly GCF_036322525.1 of Streptomyces sp. BE20. Taxonomy (NCBI): domain Bacteria; kingdom Bacillati; phylum Actinomycetota; class Actinomycetes; order Kitasatosporales; family Streptomycetaceae; genus Streptomyces; species Streptomyces sp. BE20. The sequence goes on from NZ_JAQYWW010000425.1 coordinate 72,018, forward strand.
AACCTGCCGCATGTCGCCACCCTGCTGCCCCCGCTGATCGAAGACCTGAACACAGCGGTGCTCACCCTCGCAGGGACCCAGCGGAGCGAGGCGTTGAGGCTGCTCGTCGACGCGGCCCGGACGGCCAGGATGTGCCTGAACCAGCTCGGCTACCCTGACTTGGCGTGGTCGGCGGCAGAAGTGGCCGCCGGCGCCGCGACGGCCGTTGACGATCCTCTGATGAGAGCCGCGGTCGCCTGGGACCGGTGCGGTGCGTTGCTGCACCAGGCATCGAACCGGGAGACCATCGCGGTAGCCGAGGCAGCGATGCGGGACCTGGAGCCGCATGCCCGGAGCGGGCCAGGTGAGCAAGCGGCGGTGTCGTTGCGTGGCGCCCTGCACCTGCGGTGCTCGATCGCCCACGCCCGTGCCGGGCAGAGGGAGGACGCGTGGGCCCGGATCGATGCCGCGTTGGAGGACGCGAACCGTCTCGGACCGGGCTGGTACGACCTGGCGAACCACACCGTTTTCGGTCGAGGTGTTGTCGCGGTGCACGCCGCGGAGGCCGGCGTCGAGGTGGACCAGCCGGACCGCGGTCTTCAGCGCGTTCCACAGGTGGACATCACCGAGGTGCCGTCGATGGAACGTCGGACACACTACGCGATCGATCAGGCGCGGGCCATGTACCGGATGGGCCGGGCTGCAGCAGCGGTCGTCAAGTTGAAGGAAGCCGCGACGGCGGCGCCACACTACGTGTACGCGGATCCCATGAGCCGCGCCCTGGTCACGGAGCTTGTCCAGCTCGGAGTTCCATCCCAGGCAGTAGCCCTCTCAGGCCTCATCCACAACATGGAGCTCGTACAGTAACTCCCTTGTCAAATAGAACATATGACGCCCCCTAGAATTTCTAGGGGGCGCGCTGTTCTTTGGCTGTCACTCTCAGAAGGTCACCAGAGTCACGTGCGTGATCACCGTGGGAGAGACTGGCAATGGAGCTGATCAACACCCGCCGGCCGGACGACGCTGCGACGGGCTACTCGACCATCCTGCGCCGTCGGCTACCGACACCGACCCCGGCAGGGCTGTACCTGCGGGAACCCGGCTTGCCCGGTTCCCGGTGCCCACCCGCGCCCCGACAGCCCGGTCTTCTCGGAGCCCCGGCACGTTGTCGACGAGTTGGGGAGCGCCCCCGGCGCGGGCCTCATCGCCTGGACGGCCGGCTTCGACGCTGTGGCCCTCCCTCGCCCTCTCGGCATCGCCGTGATGGTTGCCCTTGACCAGATCGCCCAGGTGCCGTCCATCGTCACCGCCGACCTGGTCGTCATCCTTGTTCTCCCGGCAACCGGCCGGTACGCGAAGGCGGACCGCGACAACATCGAGGTCCGCTCCGGTCCGGACGGCTGGATTGCCCTTCCACCGTCCCACGGTACGCGGTGGGACACCCTGCCCTGGGTTCCCCAGACGAACACACCGACCACCCTGCTGCACGGCGCCGACGTCAGCCGCCGCCTGGAGACGCTCTCGCTCGGCTCACCTGCCGAGCCGGCCCGATGAGCCTCGACACCACGGCCGACCAGGACAGGAACGATGGTCATGCGGATTGATCTCACGATCGCGGCTGAACTTCAGAGCGTCGGCGTGGTCCGGCAGGCTACGACGGACGCCGTCATCGAACTCGGCGCGGTCCTCGACGACGACCAGCTCGGCGACGCGAAGCTCCTCGCCTCCGAGCTGGTCACCAACGCGGTCACCCACGGCAGCCCGGCCGGCGGCGAACTGTGGATCACCTGGACGGCCGACCCCGGCACGCTGAGGGTCTCCGTGACCGACCAGAGCAGCACCCCGCCCTGCCTCCGGACGGCCACCGACGACGACGAGAGCGGCCGCGGCCTGGCCCTCGTCCGCGAGCTGGCCGACCACTTCGGCTGGCACTCCGAACCCGGCGGCGGCAAGACCGTGTGGTTCACGCTGGCGGTGGACCAGGCCGCCGCCGGCCGGCCGCCGACCGCCGGGGTGGAGGACCTGCCCACCGCCGTGGTGACGACCGCCGTGCCACGAGCCCACGGCCTGACCGGCCGGGCCCGACCCCGACCGGCCATCGGCGACGCGATACCCGCCCGCCCCCGCCACACGAGCCCGCGCCGCCCCGCCCCGGCCGCGTAGGCGCCACCCCACCGACTCCCGGGGTCTGCAGCCTCCCACCGTGCTGCACACCCCGGGCTCAACCCCCTTCCCGGACGCCCTCCGGGGAGGGGACGCGGAAGAGCGGCGGGTCCCCCACCGAGCGCGCCCGAGTTCACCGCGCGGGCCTCGCCCGGAACGCCTCCCCGGGAACGCGGCGCGGATTGACCCGAGCCCCCTCCGCGCCGGTCGGTGTAGTCCCAGGTCCCGATCCGCGACCCCGGGGACACGTCCTCTTCTGGTCTCCGACGCCCCGTACGACGACACGGATGGGGACCTTCCGACCTTCCGACCTTCCGACCTGCCCACCTGCCGACCTGCCCACCTGCCGACCTGGCGGGCCGAAGGGCCCCGATGGTCGTCCAGGACCAGGCCGGCGACTGCTGATCGCCCGGGCCCACGATGCGTGATCCGTGGACCCGGGCGGGACGGCGTCACCTGCGGCCGGTGAGCACCATCGGCTGGTAGGTCGACGACTTCGGGGTGGTGCCGGCGCCCACAGCGGTCAACCGGCCGCCCGGCCCGGCCACCACCGCCTGGTAGGACAGGTCGGCTTAGCCGGGCACGGAGAGGTCGAGCGTCTCCCAGCGGCCGTGGGTGAAGCGCAGGCCGAGCGGCCGTGGGTGAAGCGCAGGCCGAGCGGCCGGTCCGGCCCGCCGCTCGTGTCCCAGCCGACGGCGGCCATGCCGCCCGGGACGGCGGTGACCGACCACAGCTTGCCGGCCACGCCCTCCGGGGCGGCCACCGTGCTCCAGGAGCGGCCGTCGCAGTGGGCGACCAGCGGGTGGCCGCGGTCCTGGTCAGTGAGGACGGCCCGGCCCACCACCCATACGTCGTCGGGCCCGTTGGCCGCAACGCTCTGGTACTCGCCGTAGAGGCCGGTGAAGGCGGGGGCGGTGACCCTGGTCCAGTCCCGGCCGTCGTAGTGCAGCAGGACGGGCTGGTCGTCGGGGTAGGCGGTGTTCCCGACCGC
>NZ_JAQYWW010000426.1:0-318 GCF_036322525.1 Streptomyces sp. BE20
GGGTCCCGCGGTGCGGTGCGGGTGTCGGTGGGGGGGCGGGGGGGGGGGGGGGGTGGTGCGGTGGGGGGTGGGTTGGTTGTGTTCTCTCGGGGGCGCGGCCGGGGGGGGGGTGGGGGGGGGGGTTTGGGTGGGTTTTGGGCGGGGGGGGGGGTTGGGTGTTGGGGGGTGGGGTTTTTTGGCTTTGTGGTGTGGTGCTCTTCGTGTGAAGTCTGTTTATGTGTTGCCCTCTTTTCCCTCTAGTCCACTCCCCGAGGGTCATTGTGCTAGACATACAGATTAGGTTCCAGTTACCACGGCATACCGATCCCTGAGCCCGCA
>NZ_JAQYWW010000427.1:0-554 GCF_036322525.1 Streptomyces sp. BE20
GGGTCCCGACCGCGCCCGACGGCGGCAGGGGAGCCCGACGCACCGCCGGAACGGCCCCCGGGACGCCCCCCTCGCCGGTCCGCTCCCCCGTCGCACCGGCCGCCGCCCCGCTCAAGCTGCTGGTCATCGAGGACGACGCCTCCGACGCCGACTCCCACGCCCACCCCCACGCCCACGCCCACACCCACGACCCCCCCCCCCCCCACCCCCCCCCCCGCCCCCCCCCCCACACCCCCCCCCCCCCCCCCCCCCCACCCACCCCCCCACCCCCCCCCCCCCCCCCACCCCCCCCCCCACCCCCCCCCAACCCCCCCCCCCCCACGCCGAGTTAATCATGATTGCCCGACCTCGGTGATCTTCAAGGCAGTTCACTCTGCTTCACTACAAGTTGCTCCAGGTCGCCGCTGTAGTACGTCTTCCGGCCGGGCGAGCTGGTGGCCACCGACGGAGTGCGGGTGGAGGGCAGCTCGGCCCTGGATCTGAGCCTGCTGACCGGCGAGTCGGTGCCGGTCGAGGTCGGTCCGGGCGACCAGGGGGCGGGCGCCGCGGTGAAC
>NZ_JAQYWW010000428.1:0-339 GCF_036322525.1 Streptomyces sp. BE20
ACAGGGTGTTCTTGTGGTAGAAGACCAGGAACAGGTGGGCCACCAGCAGGCCCAGCAAGAAGCCCCGGATCACCAGCACGTGGATGGTGAAGAACCGCGGCACCATTTCGTGGCCCGGGAACACCCCCCCCAACCCCTCCACAGACCAACAGCCCGGCCCCCACCCAGCACACCCACAGCCCCCGCGGAAACCACCACCCGCGATGCCAACCCCCCACCCCCGCCCGCCCCCGCGGCGGACACTGCCGCTTTTTTTGTTTGTGCCGGCCTGGTTTTTTTCACCCGCGGGGTCGGGTCAAAGGTGGAAATATTGTGTCCGTAAAGTTTGTTCTGCCTCCC
>NZ_JAQYWW010000429.1:0-243 GCF_036322525.1 Streptomyces sp. BE20
CCGCGGTCGTCACGGTCACGGTTGAAGGACGGACGGTCCCCACGGTCGCGGTTGAAGCCGCCACGGTCGTCACGGTCACGGTTGAAGCCACCGGAGCGGCCACCGCGGTCGTCACGGTCACGGTTGAAGGACGGACGGTCCCCACGGTCGCGGTTGAAGCCGCCACGGTCGTCACGGTCACGGTTGAAGCCACCGGAGCGGCCACCGCGGTCGTCACGGTCACGGTTGAAGGACGGACGGTCC
>NZ_JAQYWW010000430.1:0-350 GCF_036322525.1 Streptomyces sp. BE20
CTCCCTCGGCCTCACCCCGAAGAACACGTTCTGAGGCGCGGCCACGTGGGTGGTGCGGAAGTGAGGGCGTGAATTGGCCCGCAGTGAGACCGTCGGGCCGCTTCCGTGCGGCTTCGTCGCGGGAGATCCTACTGGCGGGTGGAGGGGTTGTGGTCTTGGAGGTTGGCGTTCTCGTCTCCTAAGGCGATGTGGCCGCGGCCGTTGTGGCCGAGCCGGCTATTATTCGTGGGGGCGCGCCGGGTGGGGGGGGGGGGGGGGCGGGTGGGGTTGTGGGGGGCGGGGGGGTGCGGGGTGGGGTTGGGGGTGGGGGTGGGGTGGGGGGGGGGGGTGGGGGGGTGTGGTGGGGCCCC
>NZ_JAQYWW010000431.1:0-3571 GCF_036322525.1 Streptomyces sp. BE20
CGTCTCCAGCAGCAACCGGTGCTGCGGGTCCATCGCCAACGCCTCACGCGGCGAGATCCCGAACACCTCCGGATCGAAGTCCCCCGCGCTGTAGAGGAATCCACCCTCCCGCGTGTACGAGGTACCCGGGTGGTCCGGGTCCGGGTGGTACAGGTTCTCCACGTCCCAGCCACGGTCCTCGGGGAAGAACCCGATCCCGTCCCGCCCGGACGCCACCAGCTCCCACAGGTCCTCCGGCGACGCGACACCCCCGGGGTAACGGCACGCCATCCCCACGATCGCGATCGGCTCGTCCGAGGCGACCGCGGCGGTCACCACCGGGGCCGCCGCCGCGACCGCCCCGGCGAGTTCGTCGGCCAGGTACGCGGCGAGTGCGAGGACGTTCGGGTAGTCGAAGACCAGCGTGGAGGAGAGCCGCAGTCCGGTCACCGCGTTGAGCCGGTTGCGCAGTTCGACGGCGGTCAGCGAGTCGAAGCCCAGCTCGCTGAACGGCAGGTCCGCGGCGACCGCCGACCCGTCGGCGTGGCCGAGGACCGCGGCCACGTGTGTGCGGACCAGGTCGAGGCCGACCCGCTCGCGTTCGGCCTCCGCCAGCCCGGCCAGGCGTGCGGCGAACCCGCCGCCCGCCGTGGCCGCCGCAGGCCGTCCCGGCGCCGGCACCAGCCCGCGCAGCAGCGGCGGCACCCAGGGCCGGGTCCGCAGCGCGGCCAGGTCGAGCCCGAGCGGCACGACGGCCGCGCGGTCGACGGCCAGCGCGGCGTCGAACGCGGCGAGGCCCTGCTCGGCACCGAGCGGCACGATGCCGCCCTGCCGGGCCCTCGCGCGTTCGGCGTCGCTGAGCCCGCTGCCCATCCCGGCGTCCCACAGGCCCCAGGCCAGCGAGGTGGCCGGGACGCCCTGCGACCGCAGTTCGGCGGCGTAGGCGTCCAGGAAGGCGTTGGCGGCGGCGTAGTTGGCCTGGCCGGGACCGCCGAACAGGCCGGCGGCCGAGGAGTACAGCACGAACGCCGTCAGGGGCCGGTCGGCCGTGGCGGCGCGCAGGTTGGCGGCGGCGTCCACCTTGGCGCGGAACACCGTCCGCAGCCGCTCCGGGGTGAGGTCGGCGAGGAGCGCGTCGTCGAGCACACCGGCGGCGTGGATCACCGCGGTGACCGGCTCGTCCCGCAGGACCTCGGCGACGGCCTCGGCGTCGGCCAGGTCGCACGCGGCCGACCGTACGGTCACGCCGTCGAGGTCGAGGTCGGGGTCGGCGGCCCCGCCGGACCGGGAGAGCAGCAGCAGGTCACGGACGCCGTGCGTCTGCAGCAGGTGCCGGACGAGCAGTCGCCCGAGGGTGCCGGTGGCACCGGTGACGACCACGAGGCCGTCGCCGAGGTCCGCCGTGCCCGACGCCCGGATCCGGGCCAGGCGCGGCACGCGGACGACGCCGTCGCGGACCAGGGCCTCCGGCAGCGGGACGAACAGCTCCTCCGCGGCGTCCACCAGGTGGATGCGGTCCGGGTGTTCGGCCTGCGCCGACCGCACCAGACCCCACAGCGCGGCGCCGTCGGCGTCGGTGATCTCCTCGCCGACCGCGCCCGACGTCCGCACGACGAGCCGGGAGTCGGCCCGGGCCGGGTCGGCGAACCAGGTCTGCAGCAGGGTGAGCAGGGCGGCTGCGCGCTCACCCGCCGCGCCGGGCGCGGTCGCGTCGACCGTCACCACCGGGGCGGGGGCGGGCAGCGCGGCGCCGAGCGGGATCGTGACCCGGGGCTCCGCGGACACCTCGGTCCCCTCCGGCACCCACTCCACGCCGTAGAGGAGCCGGTCGGCGGCCGAGAGCTGGACCCCGGAGACCGGCCGGAGCGTCAGCTGCTCGACCTCGGCGACCGGCAGGCCGGACTCGTCGGCCAGTGCCACCCGCACGCTGTCGGGGCGCGTCCCGGGGGTGAGCCGCACCCGCAGGACCGTTCCGGCCTCGCCGGAGATCCGCACGCCCGCGAACTCGAAGGGCAGGCGGACGCCGTGCTCGGGCAGCAGCCCGCCGGCTCCGACGGCGTGCAGGGCGGCGTCGAAGAGCGCCGGGTGCAGCGCGTACCCGGCGACCGCCTCCTCGGTGCCGACCTCGGCCAGCACCTCCGCGCCGTGCCGCCAGACCTTGCGCAGTCCCCGGAAGGCGGGCCCGTAGGCCATTCCGGTGGCGGCCAGCGCCGGGTAGAAGTCCTCGACCGGTACCGGCTCGGCTCCGGCCGGCGGCCAGACGACCAGTCCGGGGTCGGCCGGCTCCTCGCCCTGGGCGGTGAGCGAACCGGTCGCGTGGACGGTCCACGGCTCGGTCTCGTCGGCACGGGCGTGCAGCGTGACCTGGTGCCGTCCGTCGTCCGCACCGGCCGCGACCGTGACGCGGACCTGGACGCCGCCGCCCGCCGTCAGGGTCAGCGGGGTCTGCAGGACCAGCTCCTCAAGCGCCGGGGCGCCCGCCCGGTCGCCGGCGGCCAGCGCCATCTCGACCAGCGCGGTACCGGGCACCACGACCCGGTCGAGCACGACGTGGTCGGCCAGCCAGGGGTGGGTGGCCACCGAGAGCCGGCCGGTGAGCACGGTGGTCGGCGAGTCGGGCAGTTCCACCGCCGCGCCGAGCAGGGCGTGGCCGGTGCCGACCAGGCCGAGGCCGGCCGGGTCGGTCACGTGCAGCCCGCGGCGCGGGCGGGGCCAGTAGGTGACGTGCTGGAAGGCGTAGGTGGGCAGCTCGAGCCGGGTCGCGCCGGTACCGGCGAAGACCGCCGCCCAGTCCACCGCGACGCCGACCGTGAACAGCCGCCCGAGCGCGGTGAGCAGCGTCTCGGACTCCTCGCGGTCGCGGCGCAGGGCCGCGACGGCGGTCAGCTCGGGGCGGGTGTCCTGCACGAGTGCGGTGAGGACGCCGTCGGGGCCGAGTTCGAGGACCCGGTCGGCGTCGAGGGCGGTGACGGCGTCGGCGAAGCGGACCGGGCGGCGGACCTGGTCGACCCAGTACTCCGGGTCCGACCACTCCCCCTCGGAGACTGCGGCTCCCGTGACGGTGGAGACCGCGGCCAGACGGGGTGCACCGAACCGCAGGCTCCGGACGACCTCCGCGAACTCGTCGAGCATCGGCTCCATCAGCCGGGAGTGGAACGCGTGACTCGTCCGCAGCCGGGACGTCTTCCAACCCCGCTCGGCAGCGCGTTCGGCGACCCGCACGATCTCGTCCCCGGCGCCCGACACGACCACCGCGGCCGGCCCGTTGACCGCCGCCAGGTCGATGTCCGGGAACGCCCCGCACACCTCCGCCTCCGACGCCCCGACCGCCAGCATCGCCCCACCCGACGGCAGCGCCTGCATCAACCGGCCCCGCGCCACCACCAACGTCGCCGCATCCGCCAGGGAGAGGACCCCGGCGGCGTACGCGGCCGAGATCTCACCCACCGAATGACCCGCCACGACATCCGGCGTCACACCCCACGAACGGACCAGCGCCAGCAGCGCCACCTCCACCGCGAAGATCGCCGGCTGCGCCGAACCCGTCCGGTCCAGCGACTCCGCGTCCAGCCCGTGCAGCCTCAGCCCCAGC
>NZ_JAQYWW010000432.1:0-312 GCF_036322525.1 Streptomyces sp. BE20
GCGTCCTCCACCATGAACGCCAGCCGCTCCGCCGGGAAACCCGGATCCAGCGGCAGATACCCCGCCCCCGACCGCAACACCGCCACCATCGCCACCACCAGGTCCACCGACCGCGGCAACGCCAACCCCACCCAACGACCCGGACCGGCCCCCCGACCCACCAGCACCGACGCCAACCGCGCCGAACGCTCCCCCAACTCCCCGTACGTCAACGACTCCCCACCCACCACCAACGCCACCGCACCCGGCGCCTCCCGCACCCACCCCTCGAACCGCTCCACCACCGAACCCGCCACCGGAACCACACCCACC
>NZ_JAQYWW010000433.1:0-419 GCF_036322525.1 Streptomyces sp. BE20
CGGACCGGGCCGAGGTCCGGCGGATCCTGGCGGACAAGGACGCGGGCATCAGCGTCCACGAGGCCGCCGCGAAGGTCGTCGACGGCACGGCGGCCGAGCTGCGCCAGTTCCTGGAGGTCGGCCTCCCGAACGCGCGGATCACCGACGACCGCGTCAAGGCTTTCCAGGTCCTCGCCGTCGGCGGCCCTGCCGTGAAGGCGGCGGCCGAGGCGGCCCTCAAGTCCGGCAGCCCCGAGGCGGTCCGCAAGTTCCTCGCCGAGGGCCAGTTCGTGGCCCGTGCCGAGGACGACGACCGGGCCGAGGTCCGGCGGATCCTGGCGGACAAGGACGCGGGCATCAGCGTCCACGAGGCCGCCGCGAAGGTCGTCGACGGCACGGCGGCCGAGCTGCGCCAGTTCCTGGAGGTCGGCCTCCCGAAC
>NZ_JAQYWW010000434.1:0-347 GCF_036322525.1 Streptomyces sp. BE20
CCGAGCCGGCGGTCGCCGCCCAGGTGGCGGTTCCGGCCGCGTGCGACGTCCGGGTGCCGATCAAGGGCGTCCGCATGGAGATCGCGCAGGCGATGGAGGCCTCGGCCTTCACCGCACCGAACGTAACCGAGTTAGTCCAGGTCGACGTCACCCGCACGATGCTGTTCGTACGCCTGCTCAAGGACAGCGGCGAGAAGCGCCGGCACCACCGCGTCAGCCCCCTGCTGCTTGTCTCCAAGGATCTCCTCACCGACATCAATCGCCACACGGAGATCAACTCCCAGTGGGACGAGGCGGCCCAGGAGATCTTCAACAAGGGGCAGGTGAACCTCGGCATCGCCGCGGCC
>NZ_JAQYWW010000435.1:0-4603 GCF_036322525.1 Streptomyces sp. BE20
ATCGCCGGTTGCACGGCCGTCCTGAAGCCCTCGCCGCTGACCCCCTGGACCTCGGCGCTGCTGGTGCAGGCGTTCGTCGACGCCGGGCTGCCCGCCGGCGTCCTCAACCTCGTCCAGGGCGACCGCGACCCCGGCGAGGCCTTGGTCTCCGACCCGCGCGTCGCCGGCATATCCTTCACCGGTTCCCTGCCGGTCGGACAGGCCATCAACCGGGCCGGCGCGGGCCGGCTGATGCGCGCCCAGCTCGAACTGGGCGGCAAGAACGCGCTCATCGTGCTCGCCGACGCCGACCTCGACGCGGCCGCGGACGCCGTCATCCACGGCGCGTTCGGCCAGAGCGGCCAGCGGTGCAGCGCCACCAGCCGCGTCATCGTGGACGGGTCGGTCCGCGACGCGCTGCTGGAACGCCTCGTCCCGCGCGTGTCCGCCATGCGGATCGGGCGCGGTGACCAGGACTGGGCGGACATCGGGCCGGTGGTCAACGAGGAGCGCCTGCAGGCCTGTCTGACCGCGGTGCGCACCGCCGTCGAGGCCGGCGCCACGCTGGCCTGCGGCGGCAAGGAAGCGGCCCTGGACACCCCCGGCTACTTCATGGAGCCCACCGTGCTGACCGACGTGGCCTGGGACAGCGAGATCGCCCAGGAGGAGGTCTTCGGCCCCGTCCTGTCCGTCATCGAGTGCGACGGCTACGAGGACGCCATGCGCATCTCCAACTCGGTGAAGTACGGGATGTCCGGCACCGTCTTCACCCAGAACCCGTCCCTGATGTTCCAGGCCCTCCAGGACTTCCAGGCGGGCATGCTGCACGTCAACCGCCCTGGTGTCGGCGCGTACTCCCACCTGCCGCACATGGGGGCGAAGGCCTCGCAGCTCGGCGCCCCGGAGTGCTCCCCGGACGTGTGGGACTTCTACACCGACCTGCGCTCCGCCTGCATCCGGTACTGACGCCCCGCCCGGACCCGACCACCCCGACCACCCCGCCGACCCCTCCGGCCCCGCCCGCCCCGACCTGTCCCGCCCGTCACCCGGGCCACTCGGAGACGGCTCCGACCAGCGCCACGAACGCCTCCTCCGGCGGCGTGAGCGCCCGGTCGGCCCGCCGTACCAGGGACACCGTCCGGACGGGCGGGGCCGGCACGACGGTCAGCGCCGCGAGCATCCCCGCCTCCGTCTCCTGGCGGATGACGTGCTCGGAGACGACCGCCAGGCCTAGCCCCCGGGAGACGGCCTGCTTCAGGGTGTCCGTCCCCCACATGTCCCACTGCTCGGCGCGCTCCAGCCCCCACGTCCGCAACGCGGACTCCTGGAGCCGACGGGTGGCGGAGCCCGCCTCGCGCATCAGGAACCGCTGGTCGGCCAGGTCGGCGGGGGTCAGCGCCCGGCCGATGAGGGGTGAACCCGGCTCCGCCACCAGCACCATGGCCTCCTCGAACATGCCCTGGGCGACGAGCTGTTCGTCCCGCGGCGTGCCGGCGCACAGCCCCAGCGCGACCTCTCCCCGCAGCAGCCACGACTCGACCGTCTCCTCGTTCCCCACCCTGATCTGACAGGAGACCTTCGGGGCCCGCAGGGCGAACTCGGAGAGCAGCAGCGGCAGGAGGTAGGTGCCCAGGGTCGTCGTCCCCGCCAGCACCAGCCGGCCGGCGCCCAGGCCCCGGCGCTCGGCGACGGCGAGTTCCAGTTCGTCCAGGATCCCGAAGATCCGCCGGGCGTGCTCGACCACGATCTCCCCGGCCGGCGTGGGGCGGGCGCCCTGGCTGGTGCGGTGGACGAGCTGGGCGCCGAGGGACCGCTCCAGGTTGCGGATGTGGTTCGACACGGCCGGCTGGCTGGTGAACAGCGACTTCGCCGCCCCGGAGAAGCCCCCGGACTCGATCACCTTCGTGAGTACTTCCAGCTGGATCAGGGTCACCATGCGCCGTACCTCCGTTGCACGCGGTCCTCGGCCCCGGGCACCGGCCCGGGGTGGAGTGGACCGGAAGGGGAATCCGCGTCCGCCCATGGAACGCGGGCTCCGGCGTCGACGCAAGGCCTGACCGGCCGCCCGTGACGGAGTTTGATCAGTGGGATGTTACCGGTATCAATTTTACTGTCAATGGTTCTGCCAAAATCGGTTGCAACAGCCGCGATGTCCGCTCAGATCGTTGATACCGGTCACATTGGTGTGTTGACTGTAGGGGTCCGGCGACGGCGGCACCGCCCGCCCCGCCGGCCCACCCCCGTTCCGCACGCCTTCTCCTGGGAGTCACGAGTGCCGCAGCTTTCCCCCTCATCGACACCGAACCCGGCCACCGGGCCCGCGGCCGTGCCGCGCGGCGCACCCTGGGGCTCGGTGCCCCGACTCGCGTTCGGCGGTGACTACAACCCGGAGCAGTGGGACCGGGACGTGTGGCGTGAGGACGTCCGGCTGATGCAGCGGGCCGGCGTGAACCTCGTGTCGCTCGGCATCTTCTCGTGGTCGTGGATCGAGCCCGACCAGGACCGCTTCGACTTCTCCGGAATGGACGAGGTGATCGCCCTGCTGCACGAGGGCGGTGTGGCGGTCGACCTTGCTACCCCCTCGGCCTCGCCCCCGCCGTGGTTCTCCGAGGAGTACCCCGACGCCCTGTTCGTCGACCACCTCGACCGGCGCCTGGGCCACGGCTCGCGCCAGGGGTTCTGCCCGTCCTCGCCGGACTACCGGCGACGCGCCGGCGTCGTCGCCGACCGGCTCGCCCGCCGCTACGGCGAGCACCCCGCCGTGGTGATGTGGCACGTCGGCAACGAAATCGGCGGCTACAACGCGCACTGCCACTGCCCCACCAGCGCCGAGGCGTTCCGCAGCTGGCTGCGCGCCCGCCACGGCGACCTCGACGGCCTCAACCGGGCCTGGGGAACGGCCTTCTGGAGTCAGCGCTACAGCGCCTGGTCGCAGGTCCGGATTCCCGGCGCCACGCCGGGCCGCACCAACCCCGCCCAGCAACTGGACTACTACCGCTTCGCCTCCGACGAGCTGCTGGCCTGCTACCGGACGGAGCGCGACATCCTCCACCGCCACTCACCGGGACGGCCGGTGACCACCAACTTCATGGCCGGGACATACAAGTGGGCCGACTACTGCGCCTGGGGGCCGGCGGTCGACCTCGTCACCAACGACCACTACCTGGTCGCCGCCGACCCCGAGGCCCACACCGGGCTCGCGTTCAGCGCCGACCTCTCCCGGGGGATCGCCGGGGGCCGGCCCTGGTTGCTGATGGAACACTCGACCTCGGCCGTCCAGTGGCAGCCGCGGAACACCGCGAAGCGCCCCGGCGAGATGCTGCGCAACAGCCTCGCGCACATCGCCCGCGGTTCGGACGGGGCCTGCTTCTTCCAGTGGCGCCAGTCCGACTCCGGCGTGGAGAAGTGGCACTCCGCGATGGTCCCGCAGGGCGGTGAGTCCACCCGGGTCTGGCAGGAGGTCGTTCAGCTGGGCTCGGTGCTCCGCAGGATCGGCGAGGTCGCGGGCTCCACGGTGACGGGCGAGGTCGCGCTGCTGTGGGACTACGAGAACTACTGGGCCCTGGAGCTGGGCGGCCGGCCGAGCGTCGACCTGGGGTACGCCGCGGAGGCCGAGGCGTGGCACCGCGCGGTCTGGCAGCAGGGCGTGGTGTGCGACGTGATCCCCGCCGACGTGTCCGCCGACGTGCTGTCCCGGTACCGGCTGGTGCTGCTCCCCAGCCACTACCTGGCCACCCCCGGGACGGTCCGGGCGCTCACCGCGTACGTGCACGGAGGCGGCCACCTGCTGGTCGGTCCGTTCTCCGGACTGGTCGACCGCGACGACCGCCTCCACCCCGGCCCCCACCCGGGCGCCCTGCGGGACCTGCTCGGGCTGACCGTCGACGAGTTCCTGCCGTTGCGGGAGGGCGCCACCCTGACCCTCGACAACGGGCTGACCGGGCGGGTCTGGGCGGAGGCCGTCCACCCGGCCGGCACGGACGGCACGGACGGCACCGTCGTCGACGCCCGGTTCGCCGACGGCCCCGCGGCGGGCGGGCCGGCCCTGCTGCGCCACCGCGCGGGCGCCGGCCTCGCGCGCTACGCCGCCACCCGCTTCGAGGACTCCTCGCTGCGGGCGCTGATCGCGGGCGCGCTGGACGAGGCGGGCGTGGGCAGGACGGCACCGGGCGCCGGCGACGGGGTGGAGGTCGTCCGCCGCACGGCGGAGGACGGGCGCAGCTGGCTGTTCGTCCTCAACCACACCGACGACACGGTCGAGGTCTCGTGCCGCGGGGTCGAGCTCCTCTCGAACACGACGGTCACGGGCCGTCTGACCATCGGGGCGGGCGACGTCGCCGTCGTCCGGGAGTCCGGCTCCCCGGACGCCGGCTGACGCAGTGGTGGGGGGGGCGCGGGGCGGGGCCCCCCCCCCCCCCCCCGCCCCGCCCCCCCCGGGGGCGCCGGGCCCCCCCCCCCCCCCCCCCAGCGCCCCCCCCCGGGGCCCCGGCCCCCCCCCCCCCCCCCCTGGGGCCCGGGCGGCCCCCCCCCCCCCCCCCCCCCGCGCCCGCCCCCCCGCCGGCCCCGCGGGGGGGGCGGGGCCGGGGGCCGCGGGGGCCGCCCGCCCCGCCCCCCCCCCCCCCCC